>CAYJUJ010000196.1:0-3381 GCA_964373325.1 uncultured bacterium | reverse complement strand
TTAATCCAGAATGTAATTAAGAGGATCGATAGGTTTTCCATCTTTTATAACTTCATAATGGAGATGTGGGCCTGTAGCTCGTCCTGTACTTCCAACAGATGCAATAACATCTCCCCGTTTTACCTTTTGGCCTGGCGTTACATAGATAGCGGAGGTATGGCCGTAGCGGGTGATTGTTCTATAGCCGTGATCAATAACGAGTGCTTTTCCAAACTCTGTCATGAGCCCTGCAAATGTAACAATTCCATCTGCTGGAGCAATAATTTGCGTACCAGGTCGTGCGGCGATATCAACACCTTCATGTATTTGGGGCTGCCCATTCCATGGAGAAATACGTGGACCAAAACCTGATGTAATCCATCCACGAGCAGGTTTTAGAGAAGGGGTGCCCGCTAAAAGTGAAGTTTGATCAGTAAGGATTGCTAGAGTTTCCTCAAGAGAAAGCTGTTCCAGAGCAAGAGTCTCTTTTTGTGTGTCTAATTTGGCACTGAGCTCATCAAAATAAGATTCTTGACTCCATTCTTGAGGTACAGGAGTTTCACTTTCAAGCTCTTCATTGGGTGGCTTGGGAGTTGTTTTTAATGCTACCGTTTTTGCTAATGGAGTGCCTGCCATGGTAGAGAGTTTTATTGAAAATTCATTAATTTGCTTAATGATTTGGTCTATGGAGCTCATTTTTCCCTCAAGGTTTCCAATATGTCTTGCAAGGAGTTGATTTTGAATTTGGGTTTTCTTAAAATTGTGGGAGGCTTTAAGAAGCGATACATAATGAAACCCTATAATAGTTAAAAGAAAACAAAGAGAGGCAAAAAAATAAAGCCCCCTTTTGGCCCATAGAGTTGGAATGTTTATTTTTCTAGGTTGTGCGCGTTTGGATGAGAAAAAAATGAATGAAACAACATCATCATTATTTTTATTTTTTTTCTGAGATATTTCCATCACTGAACTTGGACAACAATAACAGTCGTATTATCTCCCCCTCCATACTTATTAGCTTGTTGTACAAGCTCATTGGCTGTTTTGGCAAGGGGAGTGTTTTTTAAAATATCACAAATCATTTCATTCGTGAGCATTTTTGTGAGACCATCAGTGCAAAGAAGGTACACATCATTCTTTTCTAATTTTCTTTGAAAACAATCAGATTGAATGTTGAGTGAGACTCCAACAGAGCGGGTCAGGGCATTTTTAAAAATAGGGTGATTGGGAATAGGAATTCCAGATTTTTTATGTTCATAAAGTAAAGAGTGGTCTTCTGTTATTTGCCAGAGGAGCTCATCTCTAAAAAGATAAATTCGACTATCACCAACATGAGCAATGTAAGCAAAATCATTCTGAAATGTTAAAACCGATGCTGTAGTTCCCATTCCCGTTAGTTTTTTATCGACTTGCGATTTTTGAATAATAGCGCGGCTTCCTTGTGACATGGCTTTTTTTAAGTTTTCTATTGTGTTAGAGGAAGGAGTGTTTTGTAAATATTGAGAAACTGTTTCAACTGCAATATGGGAGGCAATAGCTCCTCCAAGGTGCCCTCCCATGCCATCGGCTACAATATAAATATGGTTTTTTGAGTCTATGAGAAAGGTATCTTCATTAGAGTCTCTTTTTTTTCCAATATCTGTGAGACCAAAGGCAAGAATTTTCATGGGGGCTTACTGTTGAGATGTTCCTCTCATGCCAAGATGGAGTTTTGTTCTTAAAATATCGTAGTAGTTGCGTGACGGATATTTAATAAGTGGAACCTCGGTCGGTCCTTTTTTAACTAGAACGGTTTCAAGGGATTCCAAGTGGTAAATTTCTTGCCCATCGAGGGTTAAAGTTACTTGTTGGTTGGTAGGAACTATTTTTACATGAATCATAGATGTGTTTGGGATAATGAGAGGTCTGTTTGTGAGAGTATGAGGACAAATAGGAGTGACAATAATAGAGTTTGTTTTGGGGTTAACAATAGGGCCACCGGCTGCTAGAGAATAGGCTGTGGACCCAGTTGGGGTTGCAACGATGAGGCCATCCCCTCTCACTGTCATGACGTATTGATTATCGATATAAGTTTCTATACCAATCATTCTGGATCTTGGTCCGTGAGAAACTACAATTTCGTTTAAAACCTGAAAGGATTTTTTCTTTTTTTTGTCTTTTCCTAAAACTTGAATTTCTAATGTCGTGCGTGTATCGAGAGCATATTGGCCTTTAAGCACTTGTTCAAGCACTGGATATAATTCGTGGGCATTGAGTTCTGTTATAAATCCAAAATCACCCAGGTTAACTCCTAAAATAGGAGTTGGTTTTGTAAGACTGTGGGCAATAGAAAGAAGAGAGCCATCACCGCCTAGAACAATTAAGAGGTCTGCTCTTTTAATAACCGTATTTTTCTTTCCACTAAGAACTGTTACCTTTTTTTCTTTGAGCCAGGCTGATAGTTCAACAGCCATGCGGAGAGCTCTTTTTTCCCCTATTTTTGGAAAGATGCCAACGAATTTAATTTTATTTTTCATACTTCTTTAGGATTTAACATAGAATAATGATATCAGCAAATTATCTGAGATATTTTTGTGCTGTTTTGAGCACTTCATCAATGTTAACAAATGGTTTAAGGAGTGCTTCTTTGGCCCCTAATTTTTGGGCCATATCAAGATATTCTTTGTTGCTATAAGCAGTCATCATGATGATTGGAACTTTTGGTTTTTTTTCTTTTATTTTTTTTAGTACCTCAACCCCATTCATTTTAGGTAGAATAATATCTAGAAGAATAAGGTCATAGTTTTTCTTGAGAGCAGATTTGAGTGCGTCTTCTCCATTATCAGCAGTATCAACAGTATAGTTATGATGAGTGAATAAACGAAATAATGCCTTTGCGATTGTTTTTTCGTCATCGACTATAAGAATGCGGTGTTTCATAGAAAGACAAAGATCGCTATTCCCAGGACAATACAGTAATAACCCCACAGGGGAAAGTAACCCTTTGTAATCAAGAATTTTAAAAATGAAATAGCACCCAGGCCTGCGATGAAACATAAAATAAAAGCAAGACTCAAAGGAAAAAAGGCCATTGTTGTGAATGGAGGCATCTCTAAAATAAAAGCTCCTAAGATGGGAGGAATCGAAATCAAAAATGAAAAAGTAAAGGCTTGAAGCGGAGAAAAGCCTAAATAAACAGCGCTTATCATTGTCATACCAAGCCTTGAAATACCAGGCATGACAGCAATTCCTTGGAAGACCCCAATAATAAATGCCTTCATAAGAGTTTTGGGTGAAAATTGAATTTCAAGGAGACAGTCTCTTTCAGGGACAGCCTCTTTAAGAGGCTGTCCCTGAAAGAGACTGTCTCCTGGTATGGGGATTGCAATATTTGTTTATTAATATGAAAATAAAGCACTTTTTATG
>CAYJUJ010000195.1:2601-3381 GCA_964373325.1 uncultured bacterium | reverse complement strand
AGTGATCCTATGGGTCATGGTGACTGATATGTCACCCGGGGAGTGATATATGAAGAAGCTGGACTCGCTTAAGTAGAAAATTAAACAAATTTAGAAAGCAAAGAAATAGGGATTGTTTTGAGTGAGATATTTCCAATTTTTTTATTTAAAGGTTGAGGAACATCTTGAGAAATAAGCAGAGCTTCAGCATGTGGATAGAAGTTTAGAAATTTTTTTAAATTTGCAGGATCAAAGTCTTTAGATGACCATTTGGTTTCAATGGCTAGAGGTGGTTTTCCACGGCGATCAATCACAAAATCTATTTCATGTCCTTGTTTATTTCTCCAATAATGAATAGCACTCGGTTTTATATATACATGTAATTGGTTTAAGACGTAATGCTTCCACAGAATGCCTAAATCTTCAGATCTCAAATCATTCCATCCACGATAATAGCAAACAAAACCTGTATCAAACATGTAAATCTTTGGAGCACTTATTATTTCTGTTGAGCGATGAGTGTTATAAGGTCGAATCATGTGACTTATAAAGGTTGCTTCCAATACACTTAAATAATTCATAATAGTTGTTCGGCTGACTTCGCAAGGTTGTGAAAATTTATTAGCTTCAAAAATTCCACCACTTTGAATCATGAGTAATTCAAAAAATTTTTGGAATGAAGATTTTCTTTCTAATCGAAAAAGTTCTTGTATGTCTTTTGCCCAATAAGCATCGACCCATTCTTGAAAATAGTTTTCTGGAAATTTTTGACTCATATAAAAGGGAGGTAGGCCACCGAAA
>CAYJUJ010000195.1:0-2591 GCA_964373325.1 uncultured bacterium | reverse complement strand
CACCGAAAAAAAGGCGATGCTTTAAGTTTTGTTTAGGAAAGTCTGCAAGGTCTTCTACGATCATTGGGGTAAGCCACAATTCAGCTTTACGTCCTGTGAGAGTATCTTTGAATTTGGAAGAGGCCCCTAGTGTTGATGAACCCGTGGCTATGATCTTGACACGTGGATAGTGGTCATGGGCTATTTTTAAAAGTTCAGAGGGGTTATCCAAGCGGTGTATTTCATCTATAACAAGATCGGAACCTTGTTTGTCTTCTAAAAAAGCTTCGGGGTCTTCAAAAAGACGTCGAACACGCGGAAGCTCACAATCAAAATATTCAACACCGGGAAGGCTTTGACAAAGAAAGGTTTTCCCTACTCGTCTAACTCCAGATAGCCATAGGATAGGTTTTTCTCGCCATAATGTTTTAATTCTTTTTAACCAGAATTGGCGTATTACCATATGATTATATAATGACATAAAGTATTACTAAATGCAATCTTGTGTTCTTAATTTAACCCTTTGCTCATTGCAACAACCTTTGACTCATTGCATAAAGATTAAAATACTGTCCCTTTTTTTCAAAAAGTTCTCCTGGGGATCCAGCTTCAATAATTTGTCCCTTCTCAAGAACAACGACACGATCGACATTCTCAATAGTAGATAATCGATGAGCAATAATGATAGAAGTTCTCTCTTTCAAAAGCTCCCTCAGAGCTTCTTGAACAATTCTTTCACTCTCTGTATCAAGAGAGGAGGTTGCTTCATCTAATATAATAATAGGTGCATTACGAAGTATGGCTCGAGCGATAGATAAGCGTTGTCTTTGACCACCTGATAATTTAACACCTCGGTCACCAATAACAGTTTGATAGCCCTCCCTACATTGCATAATAAAATCATGTGCATAGGCAGCTCGCGCTGCCTTTTCAATATCAGTGAAACTGGCATGAGGCTGCCCATAACGAATATTTTCTTCAATTGTTTCATTGAAAAGAATAACTTCTTGGGAAACAAATGCCATTTGTGTTCGGAGTGCTTCCAAGTCATACAAGCGAATATCATGCCCATCTACCTCAATAGAACCACTCGTTACATCATAAAAACGAGGCAATAAATGAACTACTGTTGTTTTTCCTGCACCGCTCCCCCCTACTAAAGCCAGAGATTCGCCTTTCTTAATAGTTAAGTTGATATTTTTAAGAACTTCTTCTTCCTCATATTTAAAGCGCACATTTTTAAAAACAATTTGATTACTAAAATGCTTAAGCCCGATGGGTCGGGAAGAATTTTGAATAGAAGGTTGTGTGTCTAAAACCTGAAAAACCCGATCTGCTGCAGCTAATGCTTTTTGAAAATCAATATTAACAATATTGAGTTTTTTAATAGGAGACAGCAATAAACCTAAAGCTATAAATATAGTACCAACATCTCTAAAATTTTCTATTTTCAAATCTAAACTATTTGTATGATTTATCAAAAAATAAAGAACTACACATGCAAATGTAGTTGCAGCACAAGTAATAATAGGAGTTGATAAAACTTCTACATTCATTGACTTGACTCTGGCTTTAAAAAAATTCTGATTTGTTGCAGCAAACTTTTCTTTGATTTTTTTTCCCAAATTATAGCCTTGAATCATTTGAATGCCATAAAAAGATTCCTGAAGAGTTTGGTTAATATCAGCAAATCTATCTTGCACCCTATAGGTATAACGCTTAATAAGTTTACCAATATACTGAATAGCAATAATACAAATGGGTAAACTCACGAGAGCAATAACTGTTAACTTCCAATTTCTTATAAAAGCAACCACAAGGAGTCCAAGAATTGTAAAAGGCTCCCGGATGAGTGCTGTCATGGAACCTAATGCAACACTAATAATTGTAATATCGTACGTAATTCGAGAGAGAAGCGTTCCACTTTTATTATTAAAATGCTCTTTCAGGGAAAGCCCCATGCAATGGTTAAAAACTTGATTTCGAATTTGAAAAATACATTTTTCAGAAACATAACGAACGATCAGATCATTAAGCCAACGGCTGACCGATTGAATAAGCATAAGTGTAAAAAGAGCCAAAGGTAATAGCTTTAATAATGCTATTTTATCTTCATTTTTGATGATCTTTGTAAAATAATCACCCCCATAAAAAAGAAGTGCAGGTTCAACGGAGGAGGCTATAGCCCCTAAAATAACAGCCAAGAGGAAAAGCCTCATGTAAGAATGGATATAGGATTGGTAAAATCGCCTTGCTGTTTCCATAACTTATCTGTAGTACAAGAATGATGCTAAATAAAGCTATTTTTTTGGACCGAGATGGAACTATCAACAAAGAATATCCTTATATTGCTCACGAAAACCAATTAGAAATACCTGAGTCTTCTATCCAAGGGCTTAGTCTTCTTAAATCTCTTGATTTTAAACTTATTGTTATTACAAACCAATCAGGAGTTGCGAGGGGTTATTTTACACTGCAAAAGTTGCATGAAATTCACGAGCATCTTAAAAAAATGATGTTACAAAAAGGAATCTCTTTTGATGAAATTCTTTTTTGTCCTCACCATCCAGATGAAAAATGTCTCTGCCGCAAACCCAATGAAGCTCTCATTG
>CAYJUJ010000194.1:2269-3476 GCA_964373325.1 uncultured bacterium | reverse complement strand
TTTAAAACAAGAGTTCAAAAATCTCTCGATAGTGCCAATGAAGTTTCTATTCGGGAACGGTTGTCCCTCATCTCCAAAACATTTGAAGTTATTAAAATAATGAAATTAAAAGAACTGATTATAGGTATAGGCCCTAGACAATCACGATTCACAACTGTTGAGGCATTTAAACGCCCTGAGAATCAATATCTTTTAGAGTTTATTGAAAAGGGAGTTTTAGGGCTATTAACCCACCTACTTCTCATTGGAGCTTATCTTTACTTCAGTATTAAAATCTTTTTAAAGGCAGAAGGCCTCACAAAATCTCTATCTTGGGCAATGATAGGAAGTATCGTTACTCTTATTTTAACAGATCTTGTGACTGCCCAGTTTCGCTCTACCGCCCAATACATACTTATCTCACTTGCAGCTTTAGTTTTTTGAACATAAACTTCAATTTATGAAAGTTCTATCGCAGAATGGAATTCAACTTGCCCTTATAATCTATTTCCTTGTAACTTTAATCAGTGCTCTCTTTGGACAATCTCTTTTGATAAGTCTTCCTAAAGTATTAGAGGTTTGTGGTTTTCTTGTTTTTTATTTTCTTTGTACGCAATTTCTAAACAACGATAAAAAAAAACTAAAAGCCCTTATAAGCATTATGTTCATTTGGGGAATGATGTATTTTTCAATGCTATTTCTTCACTTTGTTCTTTCAAAAGTTATAATACTCCCGCCTTGGCTTGCCCACATTCATTATCTTTCTTTTTCAAAATGGAGTCGATTAAACTTTCTGGACGGCACAACTGGAACAGCTGTTATTAGCAGCATCCTTCTATTTGCAGCTATAGGATTCTTATTTTTTGATGACCTCAAAAAAAATACTTTCTTCTATTGGTATAAACTGACAGCTATTCTCCTTTTGATTTTATTTTGGTTGTCACTTTATTTCACATACACACGTGGTGTTTTAATAGCAGCTTTGTTGAGTTTAATCTTGTGTTCTTTTCTTGCGTTTAAGAAAAAATCCTCCCGGCTTATTTTTATATTCTCTATTTTTTTAACTACTTTAACGATTTTCCTTGCCTCAAATGATCCTCATTTTCTAGTAAGAATGAAGAATATCACTCAGTTAAACTTTGCTAATGCTTTTTTTTATACTACCTATGAAATGCGATTTCTTAGGTGGAGAAGTGTTTTTGATTTTATGCAAGGCTTCACTCTTAAA
>CAYJUJ010000194.1:0-2259 GCA_964373325.1 uncultured bacterium | reverse complement strand
GTCGAACTGCTTCCTGATCTCCATCCGCTTAGCATCAGGAAGCCGGGTGACGAGTTCGCCGACGGCCACCTGCCGTTCGAGGCCCATCGCCGTGTCCGAGAGTTGGCTCGTCACTTCCTGAAGTATTTGCTTGACTTCGCTCATGATGGTTTCTTTTTATTGTGTTCTTATAGAAGTCTGATCCTCTTGTTTATACTGCTTTTGAAATGCGGTTTCTTAGATGGAGAAGCGTTTTTGATTTTATGCAAGGCTTCACTCTTAAAGAATGGTTTCTAGGTGTTGGGCCCAAAAATTTTACTATTATTAAATACCCAGAAAACCAATACCTTGTAGAACTTGTCGAAAAAGGATTTCTTGGATTACTGTCACACCTTTTATTGATTGGAGTTTATTTCTTTTGTGGAATCAAAACTTTTCTGAGATCTCAAGGAATTTCTAAAGCTATGGGATGGGCTATGATTTGCAGCATCTTAACCCTTGCTCAATATAACCTTATCTCAGACAAGTTTAGACACACCATTCCATTCTTCCTCATTTTTCTGGCAGCTTTAGCAACACAGCCTAAAAATAGAGAAACTGAAACTATTTAAGGAAGTTGCAATGGATAAAAATCTTGCACTTGCCACTTAACCCTTATCACTTACCACTTATATCCAAAGTAACACCTCCTTATTTAAGTTGACCATTTTGTAAAACCCATTTTTTTGTTGCATAAGGTAAAAGATCATTATTATGTGTCACGAAAAGAATAGAGGTTTTAGTGTCTTGGTGAAGTTTTAATAATAACTCGAAAACCTGGTGCGCATTGCCAGCATCTAAATTACCTGTTGGCTCATCGGCAAGAATAAGGGTTGGCTCCAAAATAAGTGCTCGGGCCAAAGCAACCCTTTGGTTCTCCCCCCCAGAAAGCTCATAGGGGCGATGATGAAGCCGTTTTGAAAGCCCTGTAAACTCAAGTAAATGAAGGGCTCTTTTTTCATATTCTTTCTGATCCCTCTTTTTATCACCAATCCACACAGGAATAAGCACATTTTCAAGGGCTGTAAATTCAGGTAATAAGTGGTGAAATTGAAAAACAAAACCAAGTTTTTCATTTCTAAAAGAGGCGAGGGTTTTATCGTTGACCCGAGATAATGATCGTCCCTCAAAAAAAACCTCTCCTTTAGTTGGTTTATCAAGACTTCCTAAAATATGAAGAAGAGTGCTTTTTCCACTTCCAGAAGCACCCATAATGCAGTGAACTTCACCTTTTTGAAGAACAAGATCAACATCCTGTAATATTTCTAACTCCTGTCCTTCAACTAAGTAAGATTTATGAATATGCGAAGCTTTCAGTAACTCACTCATATTGAATGCCCTCAATTATTTTAGTTCTCGTAATTTTTAAACTTGGAAAAAGAACACTCAAAAAACACAAAGCTAGAGCAATCAGACAAACGCTTAAAACAAAAGAAGGCTCTATGACAATTGGAAGTCTCGAGAGCTGATAAATATCAGCCGGCAAATGAATGATCTGAAAATTCCGAAGCATAAAACTCATCACAATAGAAAAAAATACTCCTCCTCCAATGCCCAAAAAGCAAATGAAAAAACCTATCCATAAAAACACCTTTAATAATAATGAACGACTAGCACCCATTGCCAAAAGAATAGAGATTTCTCTTGCTCTTCTTTTAGCTATGACAATTAATAAACTAATAACATTAAAACTAGCTACTATAATAATGATTGTTAAGATAAGAAACATAAGCCTTCTTTCAATGCCGATCGATTCAATAAAATTGCGATCCACATCCATCCACGTTTGAGCTGAATAAGAAAACATTAATTTTTCTTGAATAGACTCTAAAAAAGATTCTACTTTTTCAGGATTTTTTAACCTCACACCAAACGCAGTTGGTAGAAAAAGTGCCTGTTTATGTCGAAGACTGACAGGCACTTTTTCTACCAACTGCAAAAGCCATTTTAAATCTACATAGGAATATTTTAAATCCTGCTCGTAACGCCCCACATGAAAAAAAGATTTAACAACTAATTCAATAACTTCTTGCCGACCGCCGGGGGTTATAAAAACAAAGTTAATTTTATCTCCAGAAGACACATTTAAAAATTTTTGCAACTCAGATCCTAAAATAATTTCATTTGATTTTAATTCTAAAACTTCTCTACCTTGGATAAACTTTTTAAAACATACAACTTGAAAAAAACTCTGCCAATCAACGCCGTTTAACTGAACGCCTTTCACCCGTCCTTTGTGTG
>CAYJUJ010000193.1:0-3476 GCA_964373325.1 uncultured bacterium | reverse complement strand
TATATCAAATTTTGTAAAATTTGCCATCACTTCCATCACTTATCATAAATCTTAATGATATTAATCAGTTATTATATAAATAATCAAATAAACATGATCTCAGTGTTAACTTAGTAAACAAAATTGTTTTGTAATAACAGCCCACTCTATACAAGGGTTAAACAAAAAAATATCAAATTTTAAATATAACTATTTAAAATAACTCAGTTTTCTTAGATATTTAGGCCGTTTTTCTTTATCATTTGTTAAAAACACTATAAATACGCTATTTTTTGGCATATTTAATGCAGGGTTAGCTGCCTACAATTCGAACACGATGAGAACAGATTGGGGGTTCTTTAAAAGTTTTAACTTATTAATTTTACTTGTCTTTTCCTGCCTTTTAGCCAAGCCAGTTTTTTCTGAACAAATCAATCTGGCACCAACTGACTTAAATAAAAAAATTACCCAATATGTAGAGCTTAAAGCTTTTGCCGATGCAGTTCAATTTGAAGCAACTCTTGCAAAACTAGGAAAAGAAAAAGAAGGGTTGCAAAAATTAGCTTCTGTTTTGGAAACGGCTGCAGCGGGGCTTTATGAAGAATTCAAAGAACCACTCTTTCATTTTACACAAGCACTCCAAAAATATGTAACGTTTCATTTTATTATAAGAGTTACTGAGTTTGAAAGGGGGAAGGGGAAGGGAAGTGCAGCAGATGAACTCCTTGAGCGTTTTGCAAGAGAGCTAGGTCTCACGAAAGAAGCTCTTCTTGAAGAGCATCGCATTTTATCTTCTCATTTTCAAAATCATCCTGCCTTAAAAGGGTTTGATCAGAATATAGATTTACTATTAGGTGCAAGTGAAGCTATCGAGAATGGTTCCTTTTCTTTTGAAAATGAAATAGCGCAAATACCTGATGGTCCTTTTAAAGACATGCTTCAAAAATCATGGCGGCTTATGAGTCAAGAAAAAGAGAAAAGAAAAAAGCTTGAAGCAAAGTTTGATTCTCAAGAAATTGATTTAGAAAGATATGCAAGAGGGGCTTTGGCAACGGAGGGGAAAGATTTAGAGTATTTTAATTTAGTTGATGAAATGTGGCCCCATGTTCGAAGTCTTGTTTTCTTTGGAATACGAGAAAGATTAAAAGAAACACGAAATCATCTGGTTGATGTTCTTTTTCCGGCTAACATCAAAGAAGTTACCAAAGCAGATCTTGTTTCTATTTTAGAAGTTTATGTTGCAGCGCTTTCACAAATAGAAAGAATAAGACAGGCTGATTCTTATACACTTACTTATAAAAAAGTCGATTTTTGGAAAAGTGCCTATGGTGCACCTCCTTCTATTTTACCACTAAGTCTTGGAATGGCGGGGCTCACAGCGGAAGTAATGGCACTTGCTGGCCTTGTCTTTGTAGATGCAGTTGCTATTTATGCCTTACCCATAGAGATAACAGGACTCACCATTCTTATAGCTGCTCTTTTTGCAGAGGCTCCTCGTTTAAATCATCTTGTTTTTGGAAAGCCACTTCCACAAACAACTTGGACTGAGCGATTTGTTTTTAACGTCATGACAATGCTGCCTTTATCCGCTCTTTTTTATGGAGCGGCTGTTTTTGAGTCGAGCCTTGCAAGTTGGGGGCGCCCTTTTATAACAATCGGTGCAGGTATTGGTTTGGGGGGAGTTCAAACCGTAGCCTTTTTTAATAACGGAGATTATTTTGAATCTCTTTTTTCTGGGCTTTTAACATTAGGATTAGGGGCTCAGGCTATCAAGCTTTATACAACTAGACCCCTGCATTTAACTTCTCACACTTATTCAGATACGATTTCTGTAAATGTAAAGACAGTCTTTGAAGGGACAGAGGTGAGGCCCACTTCTGTCCCTTCAAAGACTGTCTTTACGACAGATTCTTCTGCCCTATCTTACAGGATTGTTTATGAGCCTCAATACGGCAGAACTATTTTAATACGAGAAGTACGAGGGAGAGTTTCTCCAGAAAACATGGGTGGGGAATGGGGAAGAGCGCCTCCACAAGAAGATGGACCTATCATTCCTCAAAGAAGATATTCAGATTCAATCATTGATGCGGGAAGTGACGGTTATGCTGAAACAATTCAAAATGACCCTTATATTCGAAATGGTGGTATGCCTGATTGGAATCCATCTCGTCCTTCTCCTTCTTTTGCCAAAGATCCAATTGGTTTTCTTCAAAACCCCTTTGGAGATCTTATTCCTGGAGTACCAGCGTTTCATCGAGGTAGTGTTTCAACACTCCCAGAAGTCATAAATCCACGAACAAAACCAATTTTATCTGACTTTTCACGGACACATCGACCTGTCATCCTGAGCGGAAGCGAAGGATCTCAAGCTTTAACCCCACCCGGAACTTTTGGACTTATCATTGATCCCAATGTTTTTGCTTCTTTCGAAGTACCTTTCTTTGTCATCCCAGCGTTCCCCTCTGTCATTCCTGCGAAGGCAGGAATCCAAAATCCCATCATTACCGGAGATCCTCATCTTCTTCCAGATCCTAATAAGAAGCTCGTTATTATTATTCGTCGCGATTCTAACAGACGAATTATTGGTATCATTGTAAAACGCGTTGATGATAATGATCCTCTTTTCACTCATAAAATTGGAATTTTTGATGATGTGTATTCTCTTGGTTCTCCAAACGGAGATTTTCAAAGCTCTAATGAGATTGATGGAGCAAATGGATCGAATGGTGCCAGTGGAAGTATTTCTCCAGATGAAGACACTGATGATGAAGGGGGAGGAGCTCCTGATAAAGATGCGGAGCATCGAGCCCGCTTAACTAGAGAACTTCAACTTGCTTACAATTATGGGCTTTTAAAACTTGAAGAAACAGAGGCACGTCAAGCACGAGAAGAAGCTATAGCTGAATTTGTAGCCTTGGGGCCTAAGGTCATTCCACATCTTATAAAACTTCTTCGTCAAGAGGCGTCTCCGACACCCCAAGTTTTTGAACCGTTGCGCCAAATTATACAAAAAGCAGGGGTTGAGTCTATTCCTTATCTTCTACAAGCTGCAAAAGAAACATTTGAAACAAAGGAGCGTCTCACTCGGCTTTCTGATCATTCAGCTCATCAAGAACAATGGTTGAATCGTATTTTACAAGAAATAGCTGGTTTTTTAGTTGTGATTGATTCAAAGATGGCCATTTCAGAGATTAAAAGAGCAGCAACTCCCATTTCAGAAACGAGTGCATGGCAGCGGTTTAAGGAACCCTTTATTTCACGGGATAAGAAAAAACATGATCTTCCTTCTATATCTGGAGATGTTAGGGACTTACTTCTTGAACTTATTATTCAAGAAAAACTTTCCCAAAATACAACCCCTTCTGCCATTAAAGAGTTTGTTTTAAGTCTTAATGAACAAGAGGATAAGGCTCTCATTGTACAAGGTGGAAAAAAGTTGGTAGAGCTTGGAAATTCTGGATCCGCAGAATCTATTCAAGTTTTGGTTGATCTTTTCA
>CAYJUJ010000192.1:0-3491 GCA_964373325.1 uncultured bacterium | reverse complement strand
GCTTGAGCAATCAAACAACCCTGAGTTGAAATAGAAGCAATTTTTGGATTATCCACTTTATAAGTAACTCCTTGAACATTGATATTCTGCTGGGCTCCCCCTAAAAAAGCACCGCTTGAAGAAAAGACCCCTGCATAAACACGATCAGCCATATAAACACCCATGTAAATTTCACTTATTTTTTGCCCTGAAGAAGAAGTGATAGCCAACTGTGATGGAATATTGTTGTTACTAAAAGGAGTATTTATCCCACAACGAATGAGAAGTATAAAAAGACATAAAAAAAACGCTTTTTTAAACATAAAATAGGGGAAGAAGTTTAGGACAACACAACTATATATAATTATATCGCAAAAGTGATTAAATAACAATGAGTTACAAGAATTCGAATTGAATCATAAAAAAAGTGCCAGGCAGTTTTCAACATAGCCAGGCAGTTTTTTACCTGTTAGGATGGCAATCATGCAACCAGCTAAAATGATTACTGTTTCTATTAAAGGCATGCACTGTGCTTCGTGTGCTTCAAAAATAGAAAAAACCCTTAAAAATCACCCTCAAATCTCTGAAGCTACAGTTAACTTTGGAAGTGAAAAAGCCCAAATCAAAGGGGATATTCGACTTGAGGAAGTGAGCTCTATTGTTAAAAGTTTAGGATATGAAGCTGTCACATCCTTCAGCCAATTAAGTCACAGAAAAGAAAAGGAAAGAAGTAAGAAAGAACTCTTTGTGGCCATAGTGCCAAGTTTATTTATCTTTTTCCTCGCCATGATTCCTGGCATTGAATTTAAATGGAACGCCATTATACAATGGGTTCTAACGTCAGTTGTTTTATTTTATCCGGGACGAATCTTTTTTATTTCAGCATTGAAACTTGCCCTTAAAAGATCAACCAACATGGATACTTTAATAGCTCTTGGATCTGGAGCGGCTTACATCTATAGCGCTATTGCTTTTTTCTATGGTGAACCACTTTATTTTGAAACAGCAAGTTTCATTGTTACTTTTGTTCTTATTGGAAACTACTTAGAGAAAAGAGCCAGAAACCAAGCCAACGAAGCTATTACAAAGCTTATGGAAATGAAGCCACAAGTTGGCCGAGTTATAAGAGGACAAGAAGAAACCATACTTTCAGTTTCAGAAATAGAAGTTGGGGCTCTTCTTCTTGTAAAACCTGGAGAAAAAATTCCTCTGGATGGTATTGTAATCGAAGGAACATCTTCTGTGAATGAGTCAGTCATGACAGGGGAAAGCATGCCTTGCTACAAAGAAAAGGATAGTTTTGTTTACGGCGCCACTCTTAATGGTAGCGGAGCTCTTCATATTAAAGTTCTTAAAAAAGATACAGAAACATTCTTTGCGCAACTCATTCAACTTGTAGAAGAAGCACAAAATTCAAAAGCCCCCGCTCAAAGACTTGCTGATACTATTTCTAGTTATTTTGTTCCCATCATTTGTTGCATAGCCCTTTTTACATTTATAGGATGGCTTTTCAGCGATGAAGTCGCATTGGCACTTAAGTATGCCGTTGCAGTGCTTATAGTAGCCTGCCCTTGTGCCTTAGGCCTTGCAACCCCCATTGTCATTATTACTGCCATGGGAAGTGGAGCTAAGCTTGGCATTCTCATTAAAAATGCCGAGGTTTTACAAAAACTAGCCTCCATTAATCTTATTCTTTTAGACAAAACAGGAACCATAACAGAGGGCAAACCTTCTATTACACAGTGTATCAAGTTAGGAAGTATAGACACAAAAACTCTTATTGCGCTTGCCGCTAGCGGAGAGAAAAAATCAGAGCATCCACTAGCCCATGCCTTTGTTGAATATGCAAAAGGGCTTTCAATTCCACTGCTTTCAGTCACAAAATTTCAAGCCCATGAAGGAATGGGAGTCAGTTTTGAGGGAGAGGGATATAGAGTTCTTTTAGGCAACGAATCTTTCATGGGAGAAAGTAAAATTTCACTCGAAAAAGCGAGACCTAAAATTGAAGAGTATAAAAAACTTGCCAGTACATTTGTTTTTTTAGCCATTAATGAAAACCTAGAGGGACTGTTTTTAGCACTTGATAAAGTTAAAGAAAAATCATTATTAGCTATTCAAAAATTAAAAGAACTTAATATAAGAGCCATCATCATTACAGGTGATAATCCTGAAACAGCCCGAGCTGTAGGTGATATTCTTGGTATTGATGAAGTGATTGCAAATGTAAAACCTCATGAAAAACTAGAAAAAATAAAAGATTTTCAAAGGAAGGGCAATCTTGTTGCCATGGTTGGTGATGGCGTTAATGATGCACCAGCATTGGCGGTAGCCAACGTAGGCATTGCAGTCGAAGGAGGGAGTGATGTTGCACTTGATACGAGTGATATGACACTTCTTCGAGGGGATATCAGTAAATTAGCTCCCGCAATCATTTTAGCTCGAAAATCATTTAAGATTATTAAGCAAAATATTTTTTGGGCATTTTTCTATAATGTAGTAGCTGTACCTTCCGCTGTTTTTGGATTTCTTCATCCCATGATTGCAGCAGCAGCCATGTCTTTGAGTTCTCTAACCGTTGTTCTTAACGCCCTTCGAATCAAAAAATAAATAAAATTCATTTCCTGACAGCATGAGGTTTTTGACGAAGCCATCTTGGACGATCTATCTTTCCCTCTGTACGGGCTTCTCTATCAAAGTGATCAAGCCTAAATATTCCAATTCCTTGACGCAAACCCCTTTCCATATTTTCCATCACTTGTTTTTCTATTGGGTCAGAACCAATATCAACTGTTCCATCGCTTCTAACAGATATTTGATCCTCCTTTGCTGGCTCACTCCTAAAAATATGAGGAAAAGTTCTTCGAACTCTTTCTTTTATTCTTTGCACAAAGGCTTGAGGTGCATTCCTTAAACGATAATACAAAACCTTTCTCTCAAAAATTTCTGAAAACTGTGCAGGGTCTTTAAAATACACTTGATATTCGGCTAGTTTTCCTAAAGCAGTATTTAAATCCAAAAGATCAGGAGGTGGTGTAAGGCCTGCGGCCCTCATAGCACTTAATGCATAAATAAGCCTTTGAACAAGCTTTAAATTATTCCATCCCCCATGGCTTTGAACATGCTCATTAATTTTCTCTTCTACTTGGTCAACAGATACAGAAGAATTTGGATCAAAAAGCTTTAACATTTCTGCAGCCCTACGGCTAGATCCAGCGGCCAAGGCACGATTCAAATCAATAAATCTTACTATTGTTAATGGAGAAATACTCTTTCTTAATTGACCAAAATCTAAATGAACAATGGTATTTGTTTCTTCGATATAGAGAAAATTTCCAAAGTGCCTATCTAAATCAAGAGGTGTTTGCCCAGAAAGTATAATATCAAGCTCCGTTTCAACAATAGCTTGGGCAATATCGTTTTTTAACCACCTATCTTGTACCTCTTCAATTGTTTTTCCCTGAATTAGTTCTGTAACTGTAAATACATCACCCTGCATATCGGTGGGTCCTACT
>CAYJUJ010000191.1:0-3495 GCA_964373325.1 uncultured bacterium | reverse complement strand
GGTGTTGCCACTGTTGTTTTAAAACTTTTTAATATTGTAAAACCAGCCTTAGCTATTTTTGGAGAGAAGGATTATCAGCAGCTTCTTGTTATTAAGAGAATGGTTCAAGATTTAAATTTAGATATTGAAATTCTTTCTCACCCTACAGTTCGAGAAAAAGATGGTTTAGCTATGAGTTCTCGAAATCAAAGATTGTCTCAATCTGAAAGGAGTCGAGGACTTGTGATTCCTAGGGCTCTTAAATTAGCCCAAGAACTATTTGATAAAGGTTTGAGAGATGCAGATCTTATTGTTTCAAAAGTAAAGGAGTTCATTGACAGAGAAGGAAATATAAACTTACAATACTTAGAAATTCGAGATGCGGAAACGCTTGAGAATGTTAAGAAAATCGAAAAAAAAGTAGTGTTGGCTTTAGCTGCGGAAGTGGGTAAAGTAAGACTCATCGATAATTGCATAATTGACCCATGAAACATTTAGGTGAATTTCTCAAAAAATCGCTTTTAACAGGTATCCTTGTTGTAGTTCCTGTTGTTGGATCAGCCTGGCTCCTTATTATTTTTGTTGGTTGGATTGATGGCATGGCCCTTCAAGTGTGGTCATTCATGGGTATTCCACAGTCTTGGAATCCTAATAAGTATTTACCTATTCATTTACCCATATTTGGTCTTTTAACAGCAGCCATGGCACTTATTATTGTAGGCACTTTGGCCCGACTCTATTTTATTAATTATTTTATTTCTTTAGGTGAAAGATTTATTAAACAAGTACCAGTGTTGCGAAGCCTCTATGCTGCTATTAAGCAACTTCTTCTTTCTATTTCTTCAAGAAAAGAGGGGCGTTTTAGAAAGGTTGTTCTTGTTGAGTTTCCTAGAAAAGGCCTTTACTCAATAGGTTTTATTACTGGAAAAGCAGTGGGGGAGTTGCAAGATAAAACCAAGGAAACAGTTTACAATGTTTTCCTACCCACAACACCTAATCCTACCTCTGGTTTTTTTATTATGGTTCCAGAAAACGAATTTACAGAGCTTTCCATCAGTGTGGAGGATGCATTTAAAATTATTATTTCTGGAGGCATGGTCACGCCTGAGAGTCCTAAGAAATAATCCTTATGAAGATTGTTTGCACTAATAGGCAGGCAAAGTTTAGATATTTTTTGGAAGAAACCTATGAAGCGGGCATCGTCTTAAATGGGCCAGAAGTAAAGTCTTTAAGAGAAGGCAAAGCCAACATGTCAGATAGCTATGCCAACTTCAAAGGTGAAGAGCTTTTTCTCATTCACTGTCATATTAGCCCTTATAAAAATGCACGGGTTGAAAATCAAGAACCCACTCGCGATCGAAAACTTCTTCTTCATAAACTAGAGTTAAATCGTCTTTTAGGGAAAATTCGAGAAAAAGGGTATACGCTTATTCCCACCAAAATTTATTTTAATGAAAAGGGGAAAGCAAAAATAGAGCTGGCCTTAGGGAAGGGTAAAAAAGGCAGCGATAAACGGGAGACGATCAAAAGACGAGAGACCCAAAGAGAAATGCAAAGAATGATTCGTAAAGGTAAGTAAATATTGCAAAAAATGTATTATGATATAATAAGAAGTGGGGGCGAATCAGGTTCGACAGGGTTACTGAAGCTTTAGGGTGCATGTGGAGTTGGCTGACTCCTTAAATAAGCTAACTTAGTAATCGCAAACGATTACGCTCTTGCTGCTTAATTATAAGTAGCTGTCCTATGGGGCTTCGCCTATCGGGTTTCAATAGGGCATAAAGCAGATAGGCTAGTTTCTTAAGAGCTATTCTCCCTCTTAAGGGCGAAATTTTAGGAGAGTGAGTCCTTGAAAATCCTGTCTTTAGGAGTTTTGAGGATAATCTAAAATAAAGACTAAACATGTAGTGCCTTCAGTGGATTGACTTTGGACGGGGGTGCAATTCCCCCCGCCTCCAAGCTTTTCTTTTCGTATCTTTTAGTTTAAACTCATTTTCATGGTAAGAAAAAGCGCTGTTTTGGCAGTGCTTATTTTATGCCTTATCCTTTCTATTCTTTCTTGCAAAAAAAAGCCTAAAAAACAGGAACCTCATATTTTTGATCCTCTTTCATTATCGGAAGGTTCAAGCTCAGTCGATCAAGCTCCGCAAGAAGAAGAAAAAACGGTTTTCAAATTTGAGGAAGCAGCTGCTTATATTGTTATTACTGAAATTAATTTAGATGAAATTGAAGCTCTTAAAATAGTTTTTCATGATGAAGAGGGTGAAAAGCTGCCCTTTTTCAAAAAGGAAAATCAGCTCATTTTTGATAAAACTCTTTTTGAAGGGTTTGCTAACAAAGAAAACTTAGAAAAATATCGTATTTCTTGTGATATTGATCCCTGTGATATATTTAGAGCCAAAATTTTTATTGAGTATCATACACTTTACAATGGAAAGCTAAGACAAGGTCAGCGCACTTCCTATTATCTCTATTCAAAACTTCCAGTTAAAATGGTGTTTCCAAAGTTTGAATCGAAAGAGGTTCAATTGGGTGTGGAAGGGGATCCAAAGGATCTTTATAACAATCGTTTTTTGCCTGAAATGCTAGAGCTTGAGATGAAACCAGATGATAAAGTTAGTGTTAAAGTTGGAGAAAAAGAGCACGATTTAACAAAGAGTGAGAAAAAAACGGTTTTTACAAAAGGTTCCATTATTAAAGTAACAAAGAAATCACTCATGCCTATTAAAAAAGATGAGGTTGGGAAAAAGCCTTTTAAATATCAGCTTGTGCCATTGGGTGAGCAAAAATTTGAGACAAATATCGAAGTTACAAATGATGGAAAAGTCCATGAAATTAAAATACAGCCTTAGTATTTTTGGTTTATTCATTTTTTTACTGAACTTCTTGGTTCATGCAGCTGAACCGGTAAGAAGTTTAGAAGAGGGTCTTCTTGGCATTGAGAAAGAGTATGTTTACTCTGGGCAATTTATTGTTTTTTATGAAAAAGGAAATACCCCTTCCGAAACAGCTACAAATAAAGACTATGCTCAAAAAATGTTAAATCTCTTAGATAAGAGTTTAGCTTTTTTTCAAAGCCAGGGGTATAAAACGCCCAAGGCTATTACAAATCAATTTCTGATTCCTACTTTCATAAAATCTCATCTTGGTATGACTATTTCTGGGCCAAATGGGAGCTCTTACTTTCAATCGCTTCTAGGGGTTGTAACAATAGATATGGCTACCAAACTTCCTTTGGTAACACTTAATTCTCAGATGACTGGGGAGCAATATGAGAAAACTGTTCCTCACGAATTTTTTCATGTTGTGCAACTCGATGGGTATGAAATTTATATTCCCATGTGGGTGCTAGAAGCAAGTGCTGTTGCTATGGAAAATAATGTTTTACCTCACTTGCGTGGTTATATCGATTGGGCCAAGCGTTTCTATATTGATATTCAGAAGGGTTACCCTCTGATAACACATTTGCAACTTCCAGGCGCCTCAATTCAAGATGAATTTTTTTATCGATATGAA
>CAYJUJ010000190.1:0-3501 GCA_964373325.1 uncultured bacterium | reverse complement strand
ACTGGAGAGTTCTAAAACATCTGTAGGCCCTACTGCTGCCATTTTCAAAATATCTTCTGTTGCTTCTTCTCTTATAACATCGATCACATCATCAACAGTAACAATACCAACCAATTTATTATGTGTATCTACAACTGGAACTGCCAAGATATTGTACTTCGATACAATTTTAGCAACTTCTTCTTGGTCTTCATTTGTTGTCACTTTGATAACATCCGTTTTCATCACTTCATGTAACCGCACGTGAGGTTTTACCGTAAGTAGTTCACGCAAAGAAACAACCCCGACCAGATGTCCCCCCTCATCTACCACATAAATGTAAAAAACCATTTCTTGTTGTCCAGATTCTGCTTGAAGACGAAGAATAGCTTCGCTCACCGTCATATTTTCTCTCAAAGCAAAAAACTGGGGATCCATGATGCCCCCTGCTGTATCTTCTTTGTATTGGAGAAGATCTTCTACTTCTTGAGCCTCTTGCACTTCCATGAGTTTTAAAATCTCAGAGGACAAGTGTTGAGGCAAAATGGCTAAAATATCGGCAGCATCATCAGCGCTCATCTCTTGAAAAATTTTACAAATCTTAGATGTTTCCATACCCTGTAGAAGTTCAATAATAAGAGCCTCTTCAAGCTCAGTAATAACTTTAGCTTGGTCTGAAGGTGTTTTGATAAGAGAAAAGAAAACCTTTCTCTCTTGATCCTCTAAATGAGCAATAGTTTGGGCAATATCAGCAGCATGTGTTTTTTCAATCAAGTTTTTAAGATGCAACACCGCTCCTCGTCTTAAAAACCTTTTAGACGTATCAACGAGCAACTTTATTTTCTCTTCGTGCTGGAGCTGCATAATATAGATCAACTAGGCAAAGGCGACATCAAAGATGGTGTATCAAGTTTCATTTTAATAGAACCTCTTTTAAATCTCACATAAAAATAACCACCTATCATGAAATTGAATAATAATGTAATCAATTGAATAAGCGTGCAAAGATCAGCTCCCGAGAAGGAAGAATCAACTTTTATCCAAGAAAACAAAACTAAAAAGGCAGCCTGTCCCACCCCTAAACCAGCGGGTGTTAAAGGCAATGCCATGACTAAACTACCGAAAGGAACAATAAAACAAAAATATTCTAATTTCATCTCCTGATAACCCAAAGCCAAAGCCCCAAAATAATACATAAATATTGCAAGAACCTGGATTCCAAAGCTGACAAAATAAGCTTTACCTAAATGTGGCAAGACTTTTTTAATATTTAAAAAGAAGACTGTTAGAAAATCGGGGGTTTTAAAAAATCTCTCTACAAGCAAGGTTAACTTAAGTATTTGCGATTCCTTCACAAACAAGAATAAAATGCAAACAACAAATATACTTACAACAACTCCTGCCGTCACCACACTCAATAAAAATAACTGCCTATAGGAATTCAAAATATCCCATTTGAACACGAGAGTTAAAGTAACAATGGTTGCCAAAGCATATAAACCTACCATACGATCAATAAAAACCGTAAAAAAAGACCAAAATTTTTTATTTTTTTCCTCTTCTTTTGAAACAATATAATATCCTCTAATAAGATCTCCCCCGAGTGCTCCAGGCAAAAAGGTACTAAAAAACAAGCCTACACATTGCAATCGCAAAACTTCTTTAAAATCATAATTAAAACCAATGCTTGATAAAACCACCTTCCAGCGATAAACAGAAATTAAAATACCCATCACATACAACAATATTAAAAGTGCAATAAATCCCAGGTTTCTAAAAGCAGAAAAAACTTTAGAAAAATCAAGTAAATTTGAAGAAGATAAATAGATAAAAATCCCAATAACAAAAGTTAGTTTAAAAAAAAGCTTTATTTTTGTTGACATGAAAGTTTTCTTCATGGTTTAAGATATTGTAATCATTTATATATAAGGCTCCTCTCATGTTGACAACCTGAATATAGCTTATGAACATCTCAATTATCGGTACTGGCTATGTTGGATTAGTTACGGGTGTTTGCTTAGCAGATGCAGGGCATAGGGTCACCTGCATTGATATTGATCCCACTAAAGTTGAGCTGCTTCAAAAGGGAATTTCTCCTATCCATGAACCAGGGCTTATAGAAATTTTACAAAAAAATATTAAAAAGAAGCTTATTTCTTTTACTTCCTCTTTCGAGGACGCAATCCAAAAATCAAAAATAATATTCATGGCAGTAGGAACTCCGTCTGATAAATTAGGAAAAACGAATCTTTCTTTTCTCTATGAAGCGTGTGCCACAATATTAGAATATATTAATGAACCTAAAATACTTGTCATTAAAAGCACAGTTCCACCTGGTACACATCAAAAAATTTTAGAATTTTTAAAAAAAAGTCCTTACAAAATTGACCTTGTATCCAATCCTGAGTTTTTAAGAGAGGGTAGAGCTATTCAAGACTTTTTAAAACCCGATAGAATCGTTATAGGTAGTCTAAGTCCAAAAGCAACTTCTCTTATGAAAGAACTCTATGCACCTTTTACAGCCTCTAACAGACCTATTCTAACGATGAACCCCATCAGTGCTGAACTTGCAAAATATGCTTGTAATACTTATCTGGCTACTCGAGTGTCTTTTATTAATGAAATGGCAAACCTTTCAGAACGATTTTCTGCCAACATCCATGATATTCGTAAAGTTATGACAACTGATTTACGCATTGGCCCTCATTTTCTTTATGCAGGCTGTGGTTATGGAGGGAGTTGTCTCCCAAAAGACGTAACTTCTCTCATCCAAGTAGCAGAGGAAGTAGATTATGATCTTAAAATTACAAAAGCAGCGCATGAAGTAAATGAAAATCAAAAATTGATTCTACTGAAAAAAGTTCTTAAACACTTCAATCACAAGCTTAAAGATAAACATTTTGCAATATGGGGATGTACTTTTAAAGCTAGAACTGATGATGTCAGACAAGCACCCAGTGTTGAAATGATTAAAAAACTACTAGACGAGCAATCAACCGTAAGTGTTTATGATCCAGAGGGATTAGATAATCTTAGAAAAATTTTTAATGACACCATTTCTTATGCTACTTCCCCCTATCATGCCTTGAAAAATGCACATGCCCTCATACTCCTTACGGAATGGAATGAGTTTAGAAAACCAAATTTTAAAGCGATCAAGCAAAACTTGCTCACAGCTGCTATTTTTGATGGCCGAAATCTTTACGATAAAGAAAAGCTTATACGTCTTGGATTTCATTACGAAGGTATTGGTATTTAAGGAAGTTGTCCATTCGTGATGGGGCCTGAAAGGGTTCGAGTCATTATTTCCAAAACACGCGTCACACTTACAAACATTGCAACGACTATATAATAATGTGTTCCAAAAGTTTCATGCTAAAAGCGAGTGTAGGGGTGACGCCGTCATGGGTATGATACCACTTCCCGCAGCCGAACCAATCATTCGATACAAGATCTAAACAAGATAGTCTAGATTCCTGCATTCGAAGAAGTGACTAGTGAGGCGAGGACAAGTGGTATGGG
>CAYJUJ010000189.1:2974-3515 GCA_964373325.1 uncultured bacterium | reverse complement strand
AGCAGCAACGGTTGGGAGAGGTTCAGTAACACGGGGGGTAAATATTCCACCATCATCTGATATGTTTCCATTTGGTGTATCACTATAACCTGTAGAAGTAACAGAAGGCAGTTGAGACTCACAGTCGGGATTAACAGTTTCTTCGCAAAATAGGGCTGGATCTGCTGCAGACAAATTATTAATATTTCTCATAACCCACAGTGTAAATGCTGTACCGCCTGCAGCTGCGCTTCCAAGCGCACCAGAAGCACTTATTGCCATGGGATAATTTGCATAGATTTGTTTTAAGGGAATAAATAGAAGTAATAAGAGTAAAAACACTCTGAATGACATATGTTTAGCCTTCCTCTTTTGTATTAATTAATATAGGAACTGAGATTGCCGCGGCTTCGCCTCGCAATGACAATTGCGAAACCTTTCACACAACGTCCTACCTCTTTAATTATATCAAATAGATCGGCAATTTTCAGGGGTTTTTTGAGGGTTAAAAAACCAAGGGAAATTAAATAGATATAGATGATGGTAGAATAGTTTGTAATTC
>CAYJUJ010000189.1:0-2964 GCA_964373325.1 uncultured bacterium | reverse complement strand
CTTAGCGCAAAAATGCGGGCTTAAAGAAATATTATAGTTTGTAATTCCTGCCAGGGCAAAGCTGTTATTTTAGAATTAATACGATAAGGCTGTGGAGTGCGACAGATAATAAATCCTTGGTTTGCGTTTTTATATTCGTCTAAAAAAATATTAAGATGTTTGGCGTCTCGCTCTGAAGGAGCTTCTTTCCATTTAACTTCAATAGGAATATATTCTTTATGACTCGTCAGAACCCAATCTACTTCAGGGCCACCTGGATCTCTCCAAAACTGCAAACGCCAAGGAAGATCTTGATATCTTAAGAGTCGAATAAGTTCAATTCCAACAAACTGTTCAAATATATCAGCCAATTGGTTTTGGCCAAGCTGATAACCTTCACGGGCGGCAACTCTGCGCACACCCAAATCAAAAAACAAATAACGATTTGACCGTGTTAGTTTTTTCCGACTTTGACTTTTAGTAATGGGTTCAACCCTTTCTGCAATAAGACAATCCACTAATATTTCAAAATAAGAAGCAATCGTATGGGGGCTAACACCAATATCTTCCGCAAAAGATGAAAAATTTGTAATCTTTCCTGCCTCTAGGCCAGCCAGCTCAAGAAACCTAGAAAAATGCCCAAGATTTCTTACTAAAGCTTCAGATCTAATTTCTTCTTCTAAATAAATTTCTACATAAGATCGAAGCTCTTCTTCTTTATCCTTCTGTAATTTTGTTAAAAATACTTGTGGCAAAGACCCAAAAATGAGTAGGTCTTCCAAGATAGGTTGCGCTATTTCGGACAAAGAAAAACTATCTAGCTGTAATTTAATGACCCTACCTGGCAATAAATTAATATTATCATTTCTTCTTAATTTTCGAGCAGAAGAGCCCGTTAAAATAAATTGCGAGACTTGATCATCTATTAACTGTTGAATTACATCCAGAAGAGAGGGTACTTTTTGAATTTCATCAAGTACAACAAGAAAGCGGTTTTTTCCCATATTTTTTTCAGATGCTTTTATAATCTCACTAGCTAAAAGATCAGGCCTTCGCTCATAGCGTTGCCGAATGGCCGGCTTTAGAAAAGAAATTTGTAAATCAGCCTTGATTTGAGTTAAAAGTGTGGTTTTTCCCACCTGACGCGGGCCTAATAGGAGAATACTTTTCCCGCGCTTTAAATGATGCTTTAAGTAAGGTTCAATTTTTCTTGGAATATATAACATATACTACATATTTTCCCAGAAATATTGTAGTTACACAAGCCTTTTCTGATGGGCAGTGTGGGCAAGATGACAAATAAGAAAAATAGGTAATAATCTGAAAACAGTGAAAATCAACATTAAAACAAAGCTGCCGGGGCCGAAGGCTAAGAAAATCATAGAAAGAGATGCTATGTTTGTATCTCCTTCTTACACAAGAGATCCAACATGCCCACTTGTTATTGCAAAAGGAGAAGGGGCCTACGTTACCGATGTTGATGGAAATACATTTTTAGATTTTTGTGCGGGCATTGCAACAACTTCAACGGGTCATTCTCATCCAAAAGTGGTAGATGCTATTTCAAAACAAGCCAAAGAATTTATCCACATGTCAGGAACAGATTTTTATTATGATGTGCAATCGAGCCTTGCTCAAAAATTAAGTGAACTAGCTCCTGGAAAAGAAAACAAAAAAGTTTTTTTAAGTAACTCTGGTGCTGAAGCTATTGAGTGTGCTTTAAAACTAGCTCGCTATGCTACAAAAAGAAAACAATTTATTGCTTTTTTGGGCGCTTTTCATGGAAGAACTTATGGAGCACTTTCTCTTACGGCCTCAAAAGCTGTTCACAAAGAAAATTTTTTTCCGTTTTTGCCGGGAGTGACGCACATTCCTTATCCAAATACATATAAGTATGGAATTGAAATCCACCCTCACCTCAGTCCTCTCCCATCAAGGGAGAGGAAGATGAAAACAGAAGAAGAGTGCAGCGAAGAGTGTCTTAACTACATTACAGAAAAAGTTTTTAAAACCATTGTTCCTCCACAAGAAGTAGCTGCTATTTTCATAGAACCTATTCAAGGAGAGGGCGGTTATATTGTTCCTCCCGTTCAATTTATGAAAGGGCTGGCCGATCTTTGTAAGAAAAATGGAATTTTACTTGTTGCTGACGAAGTGCAATCTGGCATGGGGCGCACAGGTAAAATGTTTGCAAGCTCTCACTTTGGAATTGAACCAGATATTATTTGCTTGGCCAAAGGAATAGCTTCTGGCATGCCACTTGGGGCAACTATTGCCAGGGGGTCTGTTATGAATTGGAAACCAGGTTCTCATGCTTCTACTTTTGGTGGAAACCCTGTTTCTTGTGCGGCAGCACTTGCTACAATTGAACTTATTGAAAAAGAGTTAGTTCAAAACGCAAAAAATCAAGGTGATTACCTTCTTTCACAACTTAAAAAAATGCAAAAGAAATACTCCGCAATTGTTGACGTTCGTGGCCTTGGACTCATGATTGGTATTGAAATTGCAAGCCCCGAATTAAAAAATAAAACCGTGACTGAGGCATTTAAAAAAGGGCTTATTATTTTAGGATGTGGTACCTCGACTATTCGATTTTCACCACCCCTGATGGTTACAAAAAAGGAATGTGATGTTGCACTTTCTATTTTTGAAGACACGATTCATACATGCGGATCCTAGGATTAGATGTTGGAGATAAAAGGGTGGGGGTCGCCATTAATGACCCTATGGGGTGGGGAAAAGCACAACCACTCACTGTTATTCCTACAAAAGATTTTCTCTCTGAATTGCCAAAGATTATAGAAGAATATAAGATAGAAAAAATTGTTGTTGGCATTCCCCACAGCGCAGGTGAAAAAATGAGTGCACAAGCAAAAAAAATAACTCACTTTGCAAAAAAAAAACAAGGAAGGCAGGAAAATACGTATGGTGTTGTGGGATGAAACACTTACTGCAGAAGAACCGGAGGAAATTCTAATTGCGGCT
>CAYJUJ010000188.1:0-3534 GCA_964373325.1 uncultured bacterium | reverse complement strand
GCCCCTTTCGGGCGAAGTGAAATATTTGCATCACATCGAAGGTTTCCCTCCTCCATATTACCTTCACACACACCGAGATATTGAAGAATGGATCTCAGCTCTCTCACATAAAAGGCCGCTTCTGCTGGCTCTTTAAAATCAGGCTCTGTTACTATTTCCATAAGTGGAACGCCTGCCCTATTAAAATCTAAATAACTTTCTTCTCCAAAATGGAGATTTTTCCCAGCATCCTCCTCCAAATGAAGCCGCATAATTCTTATTTTTTTAATTTTTCCGTCTAGCTCAATTTCTAAAAAACCATGCTGTGCCAAAGGTAAATCATATTGTGAAATTTGATAACCTTTTGGTAAATCAGGATAAAAATAGTTTTTTCGAGCAAAAAAACAATGTGGATTAATTCTGCAATTTAAGGCGAGGGCCGCTTTAAGCGCTGAATCTACAACTTCTTTATTAAGTACCGGAAGAACTCCGGGCATTCCTGTACAAATCGGGCATGTATTTTGATTTTCTGGCTGATCAAATTGGGTTGAACAACCACAGAAAATTTTAGATTTTGTTTTTATTTGAGCATGCACTTCAAGACCAATAACAGCTTCAAATTCTTTTTTCATAATTTGATCCTAAAAGGAGAGGTGTTTTTTTGAATTTCTTTTTCTAGAGTACTTCCCACTTGAAACAATCGATCCTCTTGAAATAAAGGGGCGATCAGTTGCAACCCAATAGGCAATCCCTTTTTATTAAAACCGCATGGCATTGATAAAGCAGGTACCCCAGCAAGATTAATAGAAGTTGTATAAACGTCTGATAAATACATTTGAAGGGGGTCTTCTACTTTTTCCCCTAATTTAAAAGCAACATCAGGAGCTGTGGGAGTAACTAAAATATCAACTTTTTGGAACGCCTTTTCAAAATCTTCTTTAAGAAGAGTGCGAACCTGGCTTGCCTTTTTATAATAAGCATCATAGTAACCCGTACTCAAAGCAAAAGTACCTAGCATAATTCGCCTTTTTACTTCATTTCCAAACCCTTCCCCTCGAGAGGTTTCATACAAATCCATAAGATTACGCGCCTTTTGCGTGCGATAACCATAACGAACTCCATCATAGCGAGCTAAATTAGAACTAGCCTCACTTGTGGCTATAAGATAATAGGCTGAAATAGCGTGCTCTGTATGAGGTAAATTGACTTCTTGAATACTGGCCCCTAAAGATTCAAGTATTGATAAACTTTTTTTAACCGATTCTTCAACTTCAAACTCAAGCCCTTTCTGAAAATACTCACGCGGAATTCCAATTTTCAAATTTTTAACACCTTTACCAAGCAGATCTAAAAAATGTGGCACTTCTTGATCTGAAGATGTTGAATCCTTTGGATCATATCCAAAGATAGCTTGTGATAAAAGTGCACAATCACGAATATCTTGTGTCATGGGCCCAATCTGGTCTAGTGAAGAAGCAAATGCTACTAAACCAAAACGACTCACTCTTCCATAGGTTGGTTTTAATCCAACGATATTACAAAAAGAAGCTGGCAGACGAACTGAACCTCCAGTGTCGCTCCCCAAGGCTCCCGCACATTGATTGGCTGCAACAGCTACTGCCGAACCACCACTAGAACCACCTGGAACTCTTTCTAAATCCCACGGATTTTTAACAGGACCAAAAAAGGAGTTTTCATTGGAAGAACCCATTGCAAACTCGTCCATGTTTGTCTTTCCAAGAAAAATAGTATCTGCTTCACGAAGTTTTGTAATAACAGTTGCATCATAATAGGGAACAAAGTTTGAAAGAACTTTTGAAGCACACGTTGTTCGAGTTCCTTCTATTGTAATTAAATCTTTAATAGCAAGGGGTACTCCTGCTAAAACCCCCAACTTTTCACGATTTTTTCTTTTTTCATCAACCTTCTTGGCCTGTTTGAGAGCTAATTCATCACAAACAGTGATAAAAGAATTAAGAGTTTTATTGGTTTTGTGAATGCGATCTAAAAAAGACTTTGTTATCTCTTCTGCAGAAGCTTCGCCCTTTGCAAATAAATCTTTTAATTCAAAAATCTTTTTTTGATACAGAAGTGCTTCTTTAGACATCAATAATTTTGGGTACCTTTAAGAAATTGCCCTTTTTATCAGGGGCATTTTGTAAAAGGGAGGGGTTACTTTCCCTATGTATAGCTTCATCAGATCTTAAAATGTTGCGAACTTCACACACATGGTATGTTGGAACAACCTTATCTGTTTTAACAGCGCTTAGTTTTTCAGCATAATCTAAAATCCCTGTGAGCTGCGTTGAATAAAGCTCCTTTTCTTCTGCTGTTAAGTTTAAACGCGCAAGCTTAGCCACATATTCTACTTTCGAGATATCTAATTTCATGATGTGTTTCAGCTATAGCAAAACCACCTTAAAATTCAAGCATTTTCACTCCTTTTTCTGTAATAAATTCAACAGTTTTAAGAGGTTTAAAGAGTAACTTTGTGGTTTCGCTACGAGAAGACAAAAGTTTTTGATACCGCTCTTTCTGAGATTGTATTTCTAAATAAAAAAACCACCATGCCCCAAGAGCACAGATAAGAGATAAAACAATAAGAAAATGGTCAAGACGGATAGAATCCTTTTTTTCAGTAAAAAATAAGTGCCACTTCTTGATCGGTAGTCCACAAAAAAGCTCTGCGATTTTCTTTCGAAAAAATCCAAATTCCATGTTGCACCTCCTCCACCCAGTTTTGTTCTTGAAATTGCTTTCTGTAATAAGAAATAATCTCTTTCACTTGATCACCACTTTCAATTAAACGAATGATTTTGCCCTGCGACTTAAAAGAAACCGTTTTATAATCCTCATCTTGATCATTCATAAGAGAAAAAGGTTCTTCATTTCCATTCAAAGAGAAAAGTGGAGTTACCATATCAGCATAAGAAATCTTTTTTTGACCGTTATTAAATCTTTGTTTTTCCGTTTCCATTTTCTTCTCCCCCAACAATCCAATGCGATAAAAACCAACAACACAAAGAGGAATGAGAATGGCAAGGACCAAATAAAACTCAAAGAGAGCCTGCCCTTTGTTTTTTATTTTAAAAATACTGTTTTCCATTGAAAAGAAAGAAGGTTTTCTCCTTCAATACCTATTTTTGATTTTTTCTTAATTTCCAAAAAAGATTTATTAAAAAACTGTTTTAACAAAAAACTTTGATAAAAATACTGTGATGAAACTTCCACTTTTTGTTTTTCTTTAAAATGTTTTTCTAGAACACAAGGCCCTGGTAGATCTAAAAACTTTTTTCTCTTAATATGATATTGAAGTGTATTTTCCGCTTCTTTTTGACCTCCAACTAAAAAGGGCTCTACCTTCATTGCCTGCATGGAAAACTCTTTTTTCATTTTCCAAACCGCTAAAAGTGAAGTCGCAAGAAAAAGGGATGTGCTTTTATCTTGAATGTTTGCCAGAGAAATAATTGCCTTTCTTAATGCCCTTTCAAGTGGAATGGCTGCAGCAGCTGAAATACCGCCTGCTATCACAAGAGCTTCTAGCCCTCTTAAGCT
>CAYJUJ010000187.1:0-3543 GCA_964373325.1 uncultured bacterium | reverse complement strand
GCTTGATTTAACTGTCACCCTCTCCTATAACATGGTGTATGGAAGAGAAAATAAAAATACTTTATGTGATTTCACGTCTTAATATAGGCGGACCTACTTTTCACGTTCTTTCTCTGACCCAAAAATTTTCGAATGGTTCATTTGAATCCTGCTTAATATCCGGCTCACCAGAAGTTCAAGAAGGACATCTGTCACCTCAAGAACAAGGGATAAAACATTTTTTTATACCTTCCCTTCAAAGAAGCCTTCATCCTATAAAAGATATGATTACTTTTCTAAAACTATTAAAATTAATTTTCAAAATAAAACCCCATATTGTTCATACTCACCAAGCTAAAGCGGGCCTTTTAGGAAGACTTGCCGGCATTGTTGCTGGAGTCCCCGTAAGAATTCATACTTTTCATGGACATGTTTTTCATAGCTACTTTTCAAAGTGGAAAACAAAAGCTTTTATCATATTAGAAAGATGGTTGGCTAAACACTCTCATCTTATTGCTATAAGCCCCAGTCAAAAAAAAGAGCTCGAATATTTTTTAAAAAATCCACCATCACTCACAATGCTCCCACTTGCTTTGCCATTAAAACATCTCCATGAAAAAACAAAAACAAGAACATTGAGACAAGAACTTAATATAGCTCAAGAAACAGTACTTATTGGTATTGTTGGAAGAATTGCCCCTATTAAAAATCATCATTTCTTTTTAAATGTAGTAGAAAAAATTTCCTCTCTTAACTCCCAAGTAAAATTTCTTATTATCGGGGATGGAGAAAATCGCCCTGAAATTAAAGATAAAATTAAAGAGAAGAATTTACAGAAAAATATTATTATTCTTGGTTGGCGGAACGATTTACAGAATATCTATAGCAGTTTAGATATTGTTGTTCTTACCTCTCTTAATGAGGGTACTCCTGTTTCTCTTATTGAGGCACTAGCAGCAGGCAAGCCTGTGATTTCTACTAATGTAGGAGGAGTCAGTGATATTGTTCAAAATCATAAAAATGGATTTTTGATTGATCATTTTGATTTAGATGAATTTGTTTCAAAACTAAGAGTGCTTATTGAAGATAAAATACTGCGTGAAAAAATGGGTCAATCTACACAGCAAGAAATTTTAAATCGTTATGATGAAGAAAAAATCAGAGAACAAATGAGTGATTTCTATAAAAACCTCATCAAAAATAAAACCAGCTCTTATATTGGGGCAAAACATCGGGGGGTTGGGGGGGAAGAATATTTTACCCAAATATAAGAGCTGGTAACTTTTTAGCTATTTAAAATGACTCAGATCTCCCCTTCTCACTTATTTATAAAGCAAACATTATGCCAAAATCTATAAAATGCTCTAACTATTGAAAATCACAAATAATTTACACCTAAAGTACCACTTTAATAAAGCCTAAAAAATGTTTAATAAATATACAAAAACAGTCTCTTGACGCTTAGTTTTTAGCCTATACCATAGTGTTCACTTATGGCTGGGAAAGTTGCAATAGTTGGAATGGGTTACACGCCTCCTAGGCCCTTAACACCCGATGTTTCTTACAAAGAAATGATCTATGAGGCCGCTGTTAAAAGCTATGAAAATGCTAATCTTTCTTCCCATAGAGATATTGAAGGCTTTGTTACCTGTGCTGAAGATTTTATAGAAGGAACAAGCATTACTGATGAATACACCCCTGATCAATTGGGGGCTGTTCAAAAACCAGTTCACACCATTTGTGCAGATCTCCTTCACGGATTAGCTGTAGCCACTATGAAAATTAAAACAGGCCTTATGGACCTTGTTGCTGTTGAAGCGCACTCTAAAGCATCTAATCTTAAAACCTATTATCATGTAACAAATTATGCTTTGGATCCCATTTGGAATAGACCCCTTCTTTTAAATCCCTACTACATAGCAGGTTTAGAAATGCAGCATTATATGGCTCATACTAAAACAACCCACGAACAAATAGCGAGTGTTGTTGTAAAAAATAGAAAAAATGCACTCCGAAACGATCTATCTTGCTATGGTGCAAACTTAACAATTTCAGAAGTTGTCAATTCTAAACCCACTTTCACCCCATTAACTGAGCTTGAAACAGCTTCACCTGTCGATGGAGCCTTTGTTTTTGTTTTAGCTCATGAAAAACTGGCAAAGTCACTTCATAAGAAACCTGTGTGGATTACAGGCTGCGGTTGGTCTTCAGACTCCCCTACTCTGGAAACAAGAAACTGGAATGAGTGTGAATATGCGAAACGTTCTGCAAAGATAGCCTACAAACAGGCAGGCATCAAAAACCCAAAAAAAGAAATCGATTTCTTTGAAATAGATGACAGATTTGCCTATAAAGAACTTCAACATTTAGAAGCTATTGGTTTATTTGAACAAGGCCAGGCAGGCAAAGCGTGTGTTAGGGGAGATTTGGATCCTAATGGTAAAACTCCAGTGAACATTTCAGGTGGCAATCTTGGTGTTGGCTCTCTTTTAGAAGCCTCTGGAAGCATTCGTGCTCTTGAAATTATAAAACAACTACGTGGTGAAGCAGGCCCACGACAGTTGCGTCGCGCAAAAACAGCCCTTGCCTTGTCATGGAGAGGAATTCCTACAACAAGTGGTGTTGTTATAACTTTTAGTGGAAATAAAAAATGATTTCTTCAAATAATAAAGTTGCAGTGGTCGGTGCAGGAATGACAAAATTCTTGCGTCGCGCTCAAGAAACACCTAAAGAGCTTTCCTTTGAAGCAGTCCATGCAGCTTTAGAATCTGCAAACATGACTCTTGATGATATTGATTGTGTCATCCATGGCACCGCTCCAGATGCCTTTGATGGTGTTCACATGAAAGGTGAATATTTAAGTGATGGGAGTGGCGCCTGGAATAAACCTTATATTCGATGTTATGTCGGTGGTGGTACCGGTGTTTTTGCTCCTATTCATGGATGGCTCCATATAGCTTCAGGCATGTTTGAAACAGCTCTTGTTGTCTGTGAAGAAAAAATGTCTGGTTGTCTACCCCACCCTCAAGGGGCTTTTGTTACAATCTTTGATAATTTTTTAGAGCGCCCTCTCAAACCAAATCTACTTTGGATTTTTGCAATGGAAATGAATAGGTACATGAACACTTATGGAATTAGCATTGAAGATATCGCTCACGTATCTGTAAAAAATAAAGCTAACGCACTACTCCACCCTGCTGCTCAATTAGGGGCTGAACTAACAGTAGAAGAGGTTCTTAATTCTCCAATGATGGCATGGCCAGTACATAGGCTTATGGTTTCCCCTCCAAGTGATGGTGCTTGTGCCGTTATTTTAGCAAATGAGAAAAGGGCTAAAAAAATAACAAATAAACCTGTTTGGATTGCTGGGGTTGGTTGGAATTTAGATACTTCTTATTGGACTAATAGAGATCTTGCTTATCCTCAATATGTTGAAAATGCAGCTCGCATGGCATACAAAATGGCTGGTATTAAAGAGCCACGAAAAGAAATTAACATTGTTGAACCTTATGATCCCTTTGCCTATAAAGAATTACACCACTTAGAAGGGCTTTTAGATCGGAA
>CAYJUJ010000186.1:0-3570 GCA_964373325.1 uncultured bacterium | reverse complement strand
TTGAACGCTCATCACAAGAATAAAATCAATATTTTTAAGAAAAGGGACTAGGAGTTTTTCTTTTGTTTTAGGATTAATAGCAATACCTGCTCGGGCACCATTTTTTTTAATAAGAGAGAGGATTTTTTTCATATTTTTGCATGTTTCAATATGAACGCTAATGCTCGTGGCTCCAGCCTTTGCAAAAGCGGGTATGTATTTTTCTGGTGTTTCAATCATAAGATGAACATCAAGTGGAAGTTTTGTGGCCTGTCTTGCAGCTTGAACCATAATAGGCCCCATGGTGATATTTGGAACAAAATGACCATCCATAACATCAACATGCAGCAAATCAGCCCCTGCTTTTTCAACTGCATGAATTTCTTGTGCGAAATGACCAAAGTCGCAAGAGAGAAGCGATGGTGCAATCTTTCCTTTACTTTCCAAGTACATGCTCCTTCTTTAAATGGTAACCTTGAATAAACTGAGATACAGGTAATCTTTTTTTATTTGCTAGTTGAAGCTCTGTCAAGAAAATGCAGTAATCTTGTGTATTTACCACAATTCCATCGGAAGCAACTTTTTCAATACTTCCAGGGGCATGAGCGCTTTTTATATCAGACATTTTTGTAGAGAAAATTTTGAGGCGAATTCCATCTAAGAATGTATAGGCGGCTGGTGTGGGGCTAAGCCCCCTTACAAGGTTGTGTATTTTTATGGCAGGAGAATTCCATTGGATATGACAATTTTCATTTTGAATGGGGGGGGCATAAGTAGCGAGAGAGTGATTTTGTTCTATAGAAATAATGGTATTTTCAGCTAGTTTTTGAATGGTTTCTATGAGCAATTGTGCGGAGAGCTCAGATAGTTTTGTATAAAGGGTGGCCGCTGTTTCATCCGGTTCAATTTTTATTTTCTTTTGCGTGAGCATAGGACCCGCATCCATTTTTTTAATAAGTTTCATAATAGTAACGCCCGTTTCTTTTTCTCCATTGATGAGTGCCCATTGAATTGGGGCTGCACCCCTGTATTTTGGCAGAAGAGATGCATGAGCATTAATACAGCCTTGTTTTGGAATATCTAAAACCTCTTGAGAGAGAATTTGTCCAAAAGAAACAACAACAATAATATCTGGAGACAGTTTTTTAAGACATTCAACACCCGCTTTAGAGTTTAAGGAATCAAATTGATAGCATGGAACATGATTCTCATCGCAAAAAATTTTAACGGGGGGCTGCGACATTTTTTGGCCCCTTCCCTGAGGCCTATCGGGCTGTGTTATAGCAGCTTTAAATTCGATAGATGAGTTTTCTGATAAAGCTCGGAGTGCGGGAATTGAGAATAGAGGCGTACCTAGAAAAACAACAGAAATTTTTTTATTTTTCATGGGCTTGTAGTTTTTTATATTTTTTCTTAACCAAATTTCTTTTTATAGATGTAAGAAGATCTATATAAAGTTTGCCATTTAAATGATCAATTTCATGTTGAAAAGCTTGAGCGAGCAATCCTTCTGCCTCTACGATTTTTTCTTCCCCTTTTTCATTGAGATACGATACTTTAACACGAGCTGCACGAGTCACTTGTTCATAAACACCTGGGATACTTAAACACCCCTCCTCATTTGTATTTTTATCGTACTTTTCTAGAAGCTTTGGATTAAAAAGAATAATAGGATTTTTACCATATTCTTTTGGATCCCTCGTTGCATCAATAACAGCAAGTTGGAAATTAAGGCCAACTTGATTTGCTGCAAGCCCTACCCCCGGAGCTTGATACATTGTTTCAAGCATGTCTTGGGCAATTTTTAAAAGCGCATCATCAACTTTAGTGACAGGCTTGCACTTTTCTCGCAACACCGGATGCGGTATGGTAACAATTTTTAAAATTGCCACAGCTCACGTTTCCTTCTAAAAATTTCTATGCCAATGGCAAAGAAAATAATATTTGCACTCCAAGCCGCAAGAAATGGTGGAAGAGAATCAGCATTTCCTAGAGAAGTAAAAAAGGAGTTTATAAACCAGAAAACAAAGGTAACACCAATACAAGTAATAACATCATAAATATAGTTAATTTTTTTAAAACCAGTAAAAGCAAAAGGAATTCCTAAATAAATCATAAGTAGAATTGTAAAAAGTAATGAAAATTTAGAGTGAAGCTGCGTTTCATAATACCGGGTTGGGGTGCCTAATTTTTTGTGTTTTTTAATAATATCTTTGAGCTCCTTAATTGAAAAGAAGCCATAATTAAGTCTGGAAACAATTTTAAAGTCATCGGGCTTTTCTGTGATAGTAAGGGGCTTATCTTTAAAGAAAATAGGTGTTGGAAAGCGTTCTTCTTTTAAAATAGAAACTTCACTCACATCAAATGCAACCCATTGATTATTTTCAAAAACACATTTTTTAGCCATGATTTTTTTTTCAAGTTCAAAATCCTTATTTAAAATGTAAAGTGTTAAGCCGTAGAAAATATTATTATAGGGATCAAAAGAATCTATATCATAAATGGTATTTTCTGATCTATACCATATTTTATTTGTGCGAAGATAAGAAAAGTTTTTCATATTTTTAATTTCAACCTGCCTGATATAAAGGGCTTTTTTATAATACTTTTCCACCATTCTATCTGAAATGATAAGAACTCCCGTTCCCGCAATAATGGCGATGCAGCTAAGCAAGGCAAAAAATCGATAGGGGCTAATTCCGCCAGCTTGAACAGCTAGTAATTCTAGATGTTTTGATAGTGTTGAAAAACTAAAAAGTGAAGCTAAAAGAATGGTGGGGGGCATCAGTAAGGGAAGGTAGGGTATTAAAAGATAGGTATGGTATTTTAACACAGTTAGAAAGCGGCTTCTCAAATACAGGGGGTCACCAACAAAATTTCCTATGAAGTAGAAACATATGAAGGCAAGATAACAAATTGCAAAAAAAGATAGAAATATTTTAATAAAATAAAGATCAAAAATTTTTAATGGCTTTAATTTCATGCTCTGTTTTTACAGCGAACAAATTCTATTATAAGAGGTTTAGAGGATCTATATCAAGTGCTGTTTTTATACCATTTATATGAAAATCGGGATGTAAAAGAAGCTTTTCTATGGATTCATGAAGATATTTGCTGTCTTTTGACTTAAGAAGCAGGTGATAACGGTATTTACCTTGAATTTTAGATAAAGGTGCAGCAGAGGGCCCTTTTAGCTCTAAATTTCGATTATTTCCAATAATATTTTCTAATATTATTTTTAATCTTTGTGCGTGGTCTAGGGCATATTGTTCATTGATCGCGGTAATCCTTAAATTACAAAGCCTAGAAAAAGGGGGATAGCCAAGATCTTTTCTGAAATTAAGCTCTGTTTTTGCAAATGAATTGAAATCGTGGTTTTTGGCATGCTCAAGTAAAAAATGATCGGGATTAAATGTTTGTATAATAACATACCCTGGTTGTTCACCGCGCCCCGCGCGCCCTGCTACTTGAGAAACAAGCTGAAACGTCCTCTCAGATGCCCGAAAATCAGGTAAATTAAGAGAAGTATCGGCTACCAAAATGCCAACAAGCGTAATTCCTGGATAATCGTGGCCTTTAGTTATCATTTGG
>CAYJUJ010000185.1:0-3577 GCA_964373325.1 uncultured bacterium | reverse complement strand
ACCATCCAGGGGTGGAATGGGGATCAAATTAAAAAAACAAAGGGTTAAATTAAGAAGAATAGCTCCTCCAAGCATGCCTAGAAGGAAGTGAAGCGTAGTTGTATTGGCATGGGAAAAAAACTTAACGGTGAGTCCAAAAAGAAGAACACTTATAAAAGCCAAGAAAAGGTTGGAAAGAGGGCCCATAAGGCTCACCCAAAGATATGACTTTCTACGATCTCCCCTCAAATTAAGTGGGTTTACAGGTACGGGTTTAGTCCATCCAAAAAGCATGCCTCCTCCCATAAAAAGGCTTAAAACAGGAAAAAGAATTGTTCCAATAGGGTCGATGTGAGGAATTGGGTTCATTGTAAGCCTTCCCATAAGCCTTCCTGTATCATCGCCCAATTTATAAGCAGCCCAGGCATGACACATTTCGTGGAAAGAAATGGAGAGTAAAAGGGGCACAATGAGAAGAGCAAGCTCTCTTAACTTATTGGGATCCATAGGGTTTTTTATAACAGTTTGTCATTCTTGGTGCAAGTTCCTTTGTCATTGCGAGGAAGCCTGTCCCAGCGAAGGCTGGGATGGCAATCTCTTAACGAGTAATAGTAATAAGCCCGATAGCGCCATGAGCACACAGAGGATTTGTCCCATGCTGAAATATTGAAAGTAATACCCCATTTGAAGGTCTGGTTCTCTAAAGAACTCTAATCCAAATCTAAAAACTCCATACAAAATCAAAAAAAGGCAAGAAATAGTACCTTCTTTTTTTACTTTTTTTCTAAGAATCCAGAGAATAGTGAATAATAAAAACCCTTCGAAAAAGGATTCATAAAGTTGTGATGGGTGGCGGGGCATTGGCCCGCCTTGTGGAAAAACCATACCCCAGGGAACTCCTGTTTCTCGGCCAAATAACTCTCCATTCATGAAGTTGCCAATACGTCCAACGCCTAGTCCCAACGGTGCACAAAGGCAGATAACGTCACTAATATGAAAAAATGAAAATTTTTCTTTTCTGGCTATAAAAAACATAACAAGGCATAAACCCAAAACACTTCCATGAAAAGAAAGCCCACCCTTCCAAATAGCAAAAATCGTCCATGGGTGTTTTAAGTGTTCTAAAATATCATCGTAGACAAAAACATAAAAAATGCGTGCGCCTAAAACGGTACCAAAAAGAATATAGAGAATGAGTGAATCAAGTTTTTTTTCAGAATAAGAAAAATATTTTTCTTGAATCAATTTTTTGCAAAGAAAGTAAGTGATAATAAAGCCAGACATGTAAAGAAGACCGTACCATCTTAGTTGCAGCGGCCCTAACTCAAAAATAATGGGGTCAATATTATGGATCATGATCTCACCTGTAAGTATAAAGTATCACTTTACACTTTGCACTACCAAGGTATTTAAAAAATATTCTTGACAAAAACCATAAATTTTATATTATCCTCATTATAAATGAGGATTTTTATAAATCAAAAATTATCAAGTGATATTAATGATTTAATAAAAGATCCATCCCTTTCAGAGGCGATTTATATCTGGGGAAAAGAAGATATAATTAAAAAATCCTCAATTGATTTAAGGGTATTTAATACCCCATTGGGTTCCATCTCGCTTCTTTATGGGCCACGGCAAATTGGTAAAACCGCCTCACTCAAGCTGTTTCTCACACAAGTGAGTGATTGTGACACTCTTATTTTTACAGATTGCTCTACTATTCTCAATAAAGCAGATCTCGCAGAGCATCTTAGCAAACTCATTCAAGGACGCACCACCCTTGTTCTTGATGAAGTTCAGGAGGTTTCCGATTGGCACTTGGCATTACGCTCTCTTTTCTCGGAGGGCAGGTTAAAAGAGTGCCGTATTTGGTGTACTGGAAGTGAGGCGCGTTATTTACTTGAAAGCGGAGAAAGGCTTCCAGGGCGGCGAGGTGAAGGAAAAACGGTTTTTGCACGCCCCTGGAGCTTTCGAGAATATATGGATTTCTTTTATTCTGACGCTACGCTCCCTTTACGCTCTCTTTCTTTTAAACATATCAATCAAACATGGCTCAACGAACAAAATCTGGATTGGTCCACATTTTGGAATTCGTATCTTTTGACTGGAGGCATTCCTCACGCTGTGGGTTGTTGGATCAAAAATAAACATATTTCGGATTCAATCTGGCGTGTGTACGTGGATTGGATATTGGGAACGTGGTCTTCCGTGCGTACACCAGAGCGTTCTTTAGTTGCTCTGGCTCGAAGAATTTGTGAAACTTTGAACAGCCGGGTAAGTTATGAATCACTTAAGAGAGGAACCGATATTCAAAGTGCCAACACTATTAAAACATTGCTGGATCTTCAAGAAGATCATTTTGCTCTTCATGCGCTTCCCCGGTTTGATATACAAAAAGAAAAATTTCTCCCCTCTAAACTAAAAAAAATCTACCCAATAGATCCTTTCATCACTCGCATCTGGGCCGCTATCGGATGGAATATTCGAAGGCTTTATGAAGAATCTCTTCCACAACTCAAGCTAGACGAATGTGCTTTTTTAACACAAATGTTGAGGCAAGAAGGTTCTATGCCCATGAGCTATCTTTATAGTGATCGTCATAAATCTGAAATTGACTTTTATTTTGAAAACTGTGGCTTTGAACTTAAATCTAATGGGAATCCAACCAAGAATCAAAAACATCTTTTAAGGGAATGCCCTCAATCCTTTGTTGTTAAAAAAACGCAGCTGCCCCTCATGGCCTATCTACTTGGGGAAGGTAGGTCATAAATACTTATCTCAAGAAATTTCCCTTCTTTTCCGAAAAGACATGAGGAGGCCCTTATGAAACTAAAACTCTTTATTACAGGACTTTTTCTATGTGTAACTACCCTTTCTCATGCAGACACATGGCACACAGCCAGTGGCAAAAGCTATGAGGTTTTTGTTTCTGGAAGGGTCGCCTCTCACAAAGAAAAGCTTCCCGTTTATGTCATCACCTACAAAACAGAGAAAAAGTTTGAAGATCAATATGCAATGCTTATGGAGTATTATGATCTTTTAACCCACTTTTACTATTTTTATCTGCCAAAGCTCTTTCATGTAAATAAAGACTCGAGTGTTATGATAAAAGCATTTCAAGTATTACCTCAAAAGGGTGAAAAAAAAGTACAAGTCACACGATTTAAAAAGAAAATTTCTCTCTTAGAAAAAATAGCTAAAAATAATAAATCCATTGATCAAAATCGTCTTAAAGCTTTTAAGTTTTTTAATGATAGTAAATTTAAAGAAGCGGGGGCAGAGTTTACAAAAATTAAAAACCTAGGCACGCATGACTATGCTCAAATGGGTAATTCTTTTTTAAATGCGGGGCAAAGAGACAAAGCCAAAAAAGCTTTTGAAGCGGGTTCTCAAAAATATCCAAAGGATGTAACTCTTTTGAATAATCTAGCTATGGTTATTATGTTTGAGGGCACTTATCTATTAGGAAAAGAATATATTTTTGATCCTCCAAATATGGAGGAGGCAAAAAAAGTGTTAGGAAAAGCTATAGAACTAGAGCCCAATAACTGGCTTGCAAAAACCAATTTAGGGGTTATTGAAATGGCTTTGAAAC
>CAYJUJ010000184.1:0-3584 GCA_964373325.1 uncultured bacterium | reverse complement strand
TGGTATGGGTCCCATAAGGCGGCAGGACCCCGAAGCAATCCATTCTGAAAAAAATTGTTTCCAAAGTAAGAACCCATTATGTAAAAACTGCGCATAATATCATATGCGCTCATCGCAACTTCCATTTATACATTCTCTTCTAAAGGATTAATGCGAAAAAGCGGTTGGCCAAACTCTACTGGATCCCCATTCTCGACAAGGATCGCATTGACCTTACCAGAAATATCAGATTCAATTTCATTCATCAGTTTCATAGCCTCAATAATGCAAAGAACGTCACCTTTCTTAACAATATCTCCCTCTTCAACAAAAGGAGCACTTGCTGGTGAGGGGGAGCGATAAAAAGTGCCTACAAACGGAGAAGTCACTTCAGCCCATTTTTCTTGAGCTTCTGCAACTTCTTTCTTCAAAACTTCTTTTGAAACAACTAACGATCCTGATGCTTGCTTTACAGTTTCCAAACCCCTTCGGATTTTAATCCTTTCTCCGGCTTCTTCAATTTCAACCTCAGAAATATCAGTATTTTTAATAAGCTCTATTAACTGTTTACAAACCCTTAAATTAATCATCTTTATCCCATTTTTTGATCTAAAACTGTATTTATAAGGGCATCAAGCCCCACAATGTATGATCTCCAACCAAAGCCTGATATCAGACCATAACAGGCTTTTGCAGTCAACAAACTATGCCTAAACTTTTCTCTTTTTAAAGGATTAGAAATGTGAATTTCAATGGTAGGCTTTCCATAATCTAAAATGGCATCATGAAGAGAAACACTTGAGTGAGAAAATCCACCTGGATTAATAAGCATTCCTATAGTTTCATCTTTTTCTCTTTGAATAAAATCAATTAACTCTCCTTCATGGTTTGATTGATAGATTTGCACTTGAAAATCTTTTGTTTGTGCATGTGCCTTTATTTTTTTATTAATAAAATCGAGGGTTTCTGTCCCATAAATATTTTTATCTCTTTTACCTAAAAAATTTAAATTAGGGCCATGCAGAACAAGGATTGTCATGATAAGAATCTATACCGTAGTTTGACTACTTTTGCACCTAGACTATACTTTTCGACTGTCCTGAACACTCTCAAGAAGCTCTTCTAAAAGAGAAATTTGTGAGGAGGTGCTTGAATCATTTGAAGTACCACTGGTCCCCGCCTTCTCGGGGATTTCTTGGTTTCTAACTTGTTTTTCTAGTGATATTTTCTTATCTAAGAGATCTTTTCGTTCCGGATAAAGTTCACTTAAACTCTCGTACACTTCTAAGGCTTTTTGAAGATGCCCTTGATGTTCATACAATTCTGCTAAAGACAGCGTGTAATATTTTTTCTTTTCTTTTTTTCTCTCAATCATTTCCTCTCCCCATTCATTTTCAGATCCAAAAATATTTTTGAGTGACTTTATTTCATAGCTTTCAACTGCACCTTTATTTGTAATATGTGGTTGATCTACCCCTTTTTGCGTTTTCGAATAAGGGTACAACCGTTGAATGACTTCTTGAATTTCCTTTACCTTTCCACCCATGTTCATCTTTTCATAACAAACTAAAAGCAAGCGATGCGCTAAAAGACTTTCCGGATTTTGAAACACAACATCCTCAAGTTCTATAGCAGCTCTCTGAACTTGATTAGCATCCAAAAGAGCGTGGGCATAGGCAAGCTTTCCGGCAACATAATCTGGATGGAAAGAAAGCCCCCTTTCACATAAGGAAAGAGCATCATCTACTAACCCATTTTTTCTATATAATTCTGCAAGGGGTGCAAATACCTTTGAGTGAGGATTTCGTTTAAGCAGTTTTAAAAGTTTTTCAACTTCCTTAAACCTTTGAGATCCCATTTGTTTTTCACTATATCAAAGGTTGAGATGCTCGCAACATTTTCTTTTCCCTTGACTACCAAGATTTTCAAGCCCTATGATGACCCCACAAAGGAGGAAACTCATGAGCGGTATTAATAAGGTCTTCCTCATTGGCCATTTAGGTGCCGACCCAGAAGTCCGCTATACTACTAATGGAAAAGCTTTAGCACGACTGAGCCTAGCAACAAGTGAAAACTGGTCAGATAAAGATGGCCAGAAACAAGAACGCACAGAATGGCATCGTATTGTTGTATGGGGAAAGTTGGGAGAGCTCTGCGGCGAATATCTCAGAAAAGGGCGCCAGGTTTTTATTGAGGGAAGAATTCAAACAAGGTCTTGGGATGATAAAGACGGCCAAAAGAAATACACCACAGAAGTAGTAGCTCAAAACGTACAATTTTTAGGTGGAGCTAAAGAAAGTGGTAAATCATTGGCGGCAGAACAACCAACCAATGGTGAAAGTGTTGAAGCACCGGCTATAAGCCAAACTTCATCAGAAGCTTTTGGCGCAACAGACGACGACATTCCTTTTTAGCTCTGATATACTGAGCCGGAATGAGCTCAAAAGAAAAAGCTTTAGGAAATACTCTTGCCATTGTTACGGCTACATTTCTTGCTCTTATTAAAATCACAGCTGCCTATTTTACACATTCAGCCATTATTTTCGGTCTAGCACTAGATTCTGTGGGTGACGTCATTAGTGCACTCATCAACCGGTTTTTTCTTATGGAAGCAGAAAAGCCGGCCGATGCTGATCATCACTTTGGCCATGGAAAAATTGAAAACTTTGCAGCTCTTTTACAATCAGGGTTTTTGATCTTGTTGAGTTTTGGTATTGTTTATAAGGCCGCACACAATATTCTTACTGAAACAGCCGTTACAAAAGAAGAAATGGGGATATTGGTTTTGATCTTTGTCATGATTGTGGGCTGGATCGTTGCCAAAAAAATAGAATCCCTTGCTAAAAAAGCGGACTCACCTCTGCTTCAAACAGATGCGCTTCACCTGAAAGCAGATGTTTACACTCATTTTGCAACTATTGTAGTACTCATTGTGATTAAATGGGCTCCTTTCCCTCAAGCATTCATCATAGACCCCATGGCTTCTATTATTCTTGCATCATACATTGCTTATTCTGCAGGGAAAATTTTTAAATCTTCTTATGATACACTCGTTGATAAAGCTCTTTCTAACCAACAAAATGAAACTATACGGGATCTCATCTATAACCACTTTCCTCGAATTGTAGAATTCAAAAACTTACGAACACGAAGGTTAGGATCTGATAAAAACATTAGTTTTGATTTAATCGTCTGTCGTAAAATCACACTTCAAGAAGCTCACGATATTACCGACACTGTTGAAAAAGACATTGAAAGTAAAGTCCCCCGCGCAAAAGTTTTCATCCACACAGAGCCTTGTGAAAAAAGACACTGCCTCACTTTGAACGACTGCCTGTATGACAGGAAAAGTTAAAATTTATTTATCTTTCTTAAAAATTATACCTAGGCGGCCATTCCAAGATGTTTCAACAATTTTATCATCCGCTATGATATTAATATACTTACTATAATAAAGACCACCTTCGCTTTCAGCGCCAACCATTCTTAATATTTAAGTGCCCCTAAAAACACACCGATAAGATAGATAATAAAACAGAATGTCTTTTTTAAAAAAAAGGGGGCGATTATGAATAAAATAATAAGAACTTTTTTATTATCAATGC
>CAYJUJ010000183.1:0-3636 GCA_964373325.1 uncultured bacterium | reverse complement strand
GTATCTTGAGCGTTTTTTCCTTCATCTTCCCATAGCCCCAAAAATGACATGTGACGATTGAGACGCCACTCCAAATTGAGCAATTTATCTTCAAATATACTTGCTTTATCAAGCGTTGATGAAAAAGAGACTTCTAGTTTTTCATGTAGATCTTTCGACAAAAAAATCCGAGGCCTCACAGCATTTTTCGTATCAGAATAAGAAGGGGCAATTCTAAAATCAACCCCTAGTTTTCTTTTGGCTGAAGATATGAGTTTTTCCTGAAACTCTTGGAAAAGAAAAGTTGCTGCCTCAAAAGATGTTGTTCCAAGAGCCTCTTCCCCCCCAATCTCTGTAGTTAACACCCCCAGCGTCATTAAAGAAACAATGTCTGTTTGAGAAAGAGGAGGATTAGACTGAAATTGTATTTGGTATTGATCCAAGGTTCCACTACCATTAATGGTAATTTCATATTTTTTAATTTTACCTGTAGTGGCAAACCTAAAAAATGGATTCATTTTCTCTTTGTCACGAAAAGATAGATGGGCAGATTGAATTTGATAAGTGTTTTCTCTAAAATACACTTCCCCTTTTATAACATCTGCTTGTCCTAAAAGAATGGGTGCGTTTTCATTTCCTAGCAATGTAACTTCGCCGCGAAGCTCCGCCTTTATTAAATTATTATCGATAAATACTTTTTTGTCTGCTTTCATTTTAATATCAAAATTAAAAAATGGTTTCTCTTGGGAAGATTTTTTTACAGTTTTTTTACCAAAATCAAGAATATGAGTGCGCCAATCTAGATATTCTGTGTATTTAACATCATGCAATTCCAAATTGCCTTCAAGTTGAAAAGGAACTTCTCCCTTAAACACAACATGCCCGGTCGATTTTACTTTTAGCCCTTCAAATAAATTAATTGTACTGTCTTTAAGCCTTAAGGATAAATTAAATTCAGGCTTTAAAAATTGAGGAAATAAAATGGTTCCATCAATGCTTCCCACTCCACTACCTATTATAAATTTGGCGTTATCAACGAGAATTTTATTCTTTTGAAGAAGAAGCCGAAGATTGATATTTTCAAAGGTTTGTCGCAAAGATCTAGATCGAACATATCCATCTGTGGTATGTATTTTCCCTGAAAGCTCTGGATCTTCTATATTCCCTTTAATTGCGAACTGAAGATTAAGATCACCCTTTCCATATTCTATTTCTTTTAAAAAAAGAGGAATAAAGGCAAGATTAAACACCCCGCCCCCTTCGAAATGAAGGTCCCCACTTTCATTTTTATATCCAGAAAAAAGAAGCGCCGTTTTTGTGCCTTTTAAGGAAACACCTGTGATATTAAGTTTGCGATTTGTATATGTTAGTTCAAATTTTTTATCATTCTCCAAAAAGTATCCTGGCAACTCAAATCTAAACTTTTGAATGCGACAAGAAGCTTCATTTATTTGAAACTTTTTTAAAAATCCTTTTGCCTCAAATTGGCCTGTTACAAGCCCAATCCCCTCACTGACATAACCCCGCAAAAGACCGTAAAACGGCTTGAGGTTAAATTTTTCTGCGGCCAGTTTCAACTCGAAAGGATTATTTTCGTGATTCCAGTCTACAACCCATAAAAACCGCGCTTGTTCATCAAAAATCTTGCCATCAATGTTCATTTTTTTATTTTTCAAGATTATTTTATAAACAGAATTTGGTAGAGGCTCTCCATTTAAGGTTGCTTGACTAAATTTTAAATCTGCAAAAATCTCTGGCTCTAACACACTTCCCTTAATAGAACCACTTAAGGAGGCCCGAGAAGATATTAAAAACGGATACTTCGATAAAAAATCAAAAGATTCAGATGTTAAATTTTCTGTTTTGAAAGAAAGATGATATTGTTTTCCTGAGTCAACATAACCTTCAACCCCCAACTCTCCTTCTCCCTTTTTAAATTTTAAGTTAGAAACTCTAAGCACACCTCGATTTAAACGAACATCTAAACTCGAATGTTCAAAACTTTCTCCAAATACTTTTAACTGCTCTCCTTCCAAATGAGCTACAAGAGATAAATCCTGCCAACTTAACTTTCCATTTAAACTAAAACTTCCCTTAAGAGCGCTTTCGAACGGAACAGGAAATTTTATACCAAAACTTTCTAAATCATAAGGATAAATCTTTTCTACCTTTACATTGCCCCCATGAAACATAGAATCACGAAAATCATAATGCCCCAAAAGCTGCAAAATTGAATCGCCCACATGAATAGAAACATCTTTTACAGAAAGTCTAGAATCTTTATAAGACAACGCCCCAGAGGCGTTTAAAGTAGATTTTTCCTGGGTAACTTTAAACTCTTCAACAAAAAAATTATTTCCGCTAATTTTAATAGTTGAATTTAAATCAAACTGGGGTGTGTTAAAAAAATCTTGCAGAGGTGTTTTAAAATGGGCCACTTTCAACTTGGTTGTTAAAATAAGATCACCTTTTTGAAGCTCTCCTTTGAAATCTAAACTTCCATCGGCTCTGCCTAAAATCTGGTTGTCTTTAAGAAAAGAAATACTCTCTAGAGGAAAAGACTTGAGGGCGAGTTCTGCCTCTATTTTAGGACTATTTCCAAAATAGATATCACACTTTCCAGAGATTTCTTCCTTTGCTAAAAATTGAGAAATACTTAACTTTGATTTTTGAAAAAGAAATGAAAACGCAACCTCTTTAAACTCCTCACGCCCCACATACAAAGACTTAAAGCGACTTTGGGCTGCAATCAATGGATCCTTAAAAGAGCCCTGGAGGCGCCCCTGAGTCAAAGCATGCCCCTTAAATAAAGAAAGCTCTGGAAGAAAATCATGAAAATTTTCTATATTGAGCTCTCCTTCAAATGGAATATCAAAGCTTTCTTTTTTAGAAAGAAAAAGCTTGCCCTTAAAGCTTAATTGATTTTGCCGCTCTCGAATGACAAACTTTTCAAAAACAAAGCGCTCTGTATCAAAGAAAAATCGCGTCTCTATAAAAACATTTTGACGTTTATATTTATCAAGTGAGAAAGATAAATCAGGCGTTTTTAAACTAATGTAAACGCCCTTATATGACTGAGAAGCATAAATGTATGCTTGAGACAAAGAAATCTCTCCATCGCCACGTTCATATTTCAGAGAAAAATCTTCAAATAAAATATCGGGCATCTTAAAAGATACACCTTGAGTAGCTCCCACGAACGAAGGGGCTGCCCAATTTTTTTTCAATAAAATTTCTACTTGAGACCCTTTAATAGAGGCTAGTTGAAATCGCCCTTGTAACAAAGAAAATAGACTTATTCTGGCTGTAAGCTTTTGGAGCTTCATTTCCTCAGTTTCAGTCGATAAAATAACTTCACTTGCCACAACAGCAGGCCCCCAAATGCTTAAATGAAGCTCTTTATATTTCAGATTTTTTTTAAGCTCTTGGGTCACATAGCTGGTGATAAAGGTTTTAAGCCGCTCTTGAAAGAAAGGCTGCCTCGTGAGCCACACAAAGGTTCCCAAAAACAAGATAATCACGACAAGAATAAGGCTTAGAAGTCTTTTCACCATAAATCACAGATCCCACGCCCCACTGTCACTGAACGTTAACTTCTAGACTTTTGCAGTCACTGAATGATTTTTGTGAAACTAAAAAATCATTCAGTGACGCCTA
>CAYJUJ010000182.1:0-3654 GCA_964373325.1 uncultured bacterium | reverse complement strand
AAATCAACCCTTTCTTACAGTAAAAAGATAGAGCAAATGGTGTGCCAATAGAGGCGCCAGGCCTTGACCCTTATTTCCGTTGTTCTAACGGTACGAAGGTGAGGTCGGACAAGCCTTTGTAGAAAAGCTCTGGTCTGTAAAGACGATTGTCTTTCCATTGCTCAAGTAAATGGGCACTCCATCCAACAACGCGAGCAATAGCAAACAAAGGAGTAAAAAGAAGGTCATCAATACCTAAAAGCCTGTACAAGGCACCTGAAAAAAAATCCACATTTGGATAAATACGTTTACCCAGTTTTTGCATTTCTTTAAGTGTTGCCACTTCAACAGCCTTTAACATTTCATAATTTTTCATATCTCCTTTTTTCTCGGATAATTCCTTTAACATATCTTCTAAAATATAAGCACGAGGATCTTTCACTTTATAAACGCGATGCCCCATACCCACAATTTTCTTTTTCTGAGAAAAAATACCTGCAACCCACTTTTCAACATTTTCAACTTGGCCGGCTTCCTCCACTTGCTTAAGTACCCCTTCATTAGCACCTCCATGAAGAGGTCCATAAAGAGAGCCAATAGCACCTGCAACACAAGCATGATAAGGGGCAAGGGTTGAACCTATAGTTCGTGCCGCAAAAGTACTGGCATTAAAACCATGCTCCATATGAAGAATGAGTGAAGTTTCAAGAATTTGTGCTTCTTCGGGAGCGGGTTCTTTTCCAGAAAGAAGATATAAAAAGTTTGCAGCATGTCCACCCTGTTCTCTTCCTGAAAGAATTTTCTGCCCTTTCAAATGTCGATAGTAAGAAGTTACAATAAGTGGAAATTGAGCAATGAGGGTTAATACTTTTTCTTCATTATGTTTTTCATCTTTAACAGTACCCAAGGCGGCAACACATGTTTGCAAAACCTCCATGGGATGGGCACTTTTAGGAAAGCTTTTGATAATATCAACTACAAACCGAGGAAGGCTTCGTCTAATAGCTAATTTTTGAGAAATTTCTTTAAGCTCATTTTTATTAGGAAGTTTTCCATAGAGAAGTAAAAAGGTTACTTCTGGAAAAGTACATTGGGCCAAATCTTTAATGGAATAGCCTTGATAAGCAAGAATGCCCTTTTGGCCGTCGATAAAGCAGATCTTACTTTCATCGGCGACAACCCCTTCTAACCCACGATTATAATTTGCTTCTACACTCGCCATCTGGCCTCCCCGTATCAAAATTAATGCAACGAGTCAAAGGCAAATATTTAAGGTGTCCAAATTGTTTCGGAAACGTTTTTTCTTGCATTAACCACTCGTCCTAGCACAAAAAGAAGATCAGAAAGTCGGTTTAAATATTTAAAAACAACAGGGTTCATTTTTTTCTCTTCAAAAAGGGTAGTAGCCTCTCGTTCCACTCTCCGACACACGGTTCTTGCCAATTGCAAAAATGAGGCTCCCTCAGTTCCACCTGGTAAAATAAAATTTTTAAGTGGTTTTAGTTGCTCTTGATATTGATCAATGAGTTTTTCTAATCTTATGACTGCCCCTTCTTTAATTCTTTTTATTTTTTTTGTTGCATCTAAAGGTGTTGCTAAATCTGCCCCTACATCAAAAAGCTCCTTTTGAAGTGTGATAAGCTCTTTTTTTATTTCTGGATCGTCTAGAAAGCTAATGACTACCCCTAAAACAGAGTTTAACTCATCAACACTTCCGTAGGCTCTCAAATAAGGAGAATTCTTAGGCACTTCTTTACCTGTAAAAAGCCTTGAAGTACCTTGATCGCCTATTTTCGTATAGATTTTCATATTTCCCCAACTACAGTAACAAAAATTGGCTTTATTGACTAGTATGATATTAGATAACCTATTGAAATCAAATAATAATTAAATGGCACAGACTTTGCTATAAGAATAAGATTGTGAAAAAACTGCTTATCATAGCCTTGTGTATTTTTATAATGCCTCATCTTCTTTGTGCCCAAAATAGCCCAGCATCACAAGGAATTGATCTTGAAGAGGTTCGTTTTCCAGCACTTCCACACCTTCGTGAATCTCTAAAGCCTCAACATAGTCCCAATTTCATAGCACGAGCAGAGCGGGAAACGTATGAAAAAACTTGGAACCAGTTTCAAAATGCTATTCAGGAAATTGATGAGGTCATAAAACGACTTTCCATTAACCAAGCAACAGATATAATCCCTATGTTGTGTTCTTTTTATGCTAAAGACTCTTCTTTTGCTTACTCAGCTGAAAGTCTTCACCAAGTTTTTGTTACTTTCTGGCAACTACAATACATGCTTTCTCAGCCTCAGTTATTTCGGAGCAATCCACATACCCAATCTACCCTTGCTCACGCTCTTAACTATTATATTTTTTATAAAGTACTTTTAAGATCAGCAGAATTAAGACCTTCTCTTGCAATGCAGTTTTCTTCAAAAGAAATGAACAAAAGAAAAGTTGAATTAGAATTTTATTTGAGCGAAGTGCGAGAAATCTCTACAGCTGCATTTGATCAAATGACCCAGTGGCCTCACTCTCCTCTTTTAGGAGAAGTTTCTTACGACCCATGGACGTACGCCCTTGGAATTCTAGATATTTCTAATAGCATTCGTCTTTCTCCTAGATCTCGAGTTTCATTTATACACATGGGCCCCAGAAGCCTCATTGGCACTATTGCCCCCCACCAAAGAGTGCCTGACCTTGCATAAATTGCAGTTGGATCAGCTATTGTTATTGACCAAGCAAAAGGAAGCCACGGGGAAATAACAACGAGGATTATAGAACCTCTTATGATTATCGAGCCTATTCACTATACCCAGTGGCTTGTTCAAGCAAAAGAGCACCTTGAAGTTTTAGGAATTAAAAAACATTCTGATATTATTACTATTTTACGTACTTCAAACTTTCCCCCGCTTGTTCATAGAATTTTAAGAGGCGACCCTTTATTAGAGGATCAATCTGAAACACAAGAAGAGAATTTAGATCGAATCCCTATGGATCGATCTGAATTTGAAGAAATACTTAAGAAAAAACTGAATACTCATTTTCGCCTTCTTCAAGTGCGATCTCAATTTTTTCATCGCTATCGATTAGAACACCAAGGGCGTTTTAATAGCCCATTCCTTGGAACTCATTCTGCTCAAACAATTGAAGAAAATGAAGTTTTACTCTTTCTAAAAAACACTACAGAACTCACCCATTTTAATGAAGCTTTTCTTTTGGAAATGGCAAAGTGGATTGTGGCCCTCAAAGTAGAACCCGATCTTGTCGTTAAAACTTACTTAAAAATGTCACCTCCAACGGGTCAGGAAACTTATGAAATCGAACTTATGGAGGCAACCACTAAATCTCACCGTGCCATTTATAATATTGGAAATTTGTTTCAACAACATGATTTTGGTAAAAATCATAGAAGCAGATGGCATGAAATAGCCGCTTTACTTTTAGAAAATCCAAACCTTGATTTAGAAAGCCTCCTTGTTGCATTTAAGGAAAAATATAAAATACAACACCCAACGCCCGATCAAGAAATACCTATATTGAATGCTTTTATAAGGGAACTGAAGGGAGAAAAAGGTGGATTGACACTAGGGTGTTTTGCTATTCCTCAAGAACTAGTAGATGGTCTTATTCAAAGATTTTTCAAGCTCTTTAATTTCTCTAGATCTTTTG
>CAYJUJ010000181.1:0-3656 GCA_964373325.1 uncultured bacterium | reverse complement strand
GCGAGGAAGACAGTGTTTCGATGGGCATATTTACCAGAGTACATGGCTTGATCAGCAAGCTGAAGAATGTCTTCTTTTTTAGAGGCATGTTCTGGAAAGCTCGCTATTCCAATGCAAACAGTAATTTTAATTTTTAAATGCTTTTTAACTTCAAAGACGGTATCTTCAATTTTGCTTCGAATCCTTTCAGCGATGATCTGTGCCCTTTTAGCATTGCTATTATCAAGAATAACTGCAAACTCATCCCCTCCATACCGAAAAACCCTATCCTTTTCTCGACAGCTGTAGCGAATAATCTTGGCCATTTCACGAAGTATTTGACTGCCAGTTAAGTGGCCATAGGTGTCGTTAACTTTTTTAAGATAATCAATGTCTATGAAAAGTACGGAAAAATAAAGCCCAAATCTTTTGGCTTTAGCAAAATAATCATCGAGAAAAAAATTGAAAGCTCTAACATTATAAAGTCCTGTGAGATCATCAACGAATGCCAAACTTTGTTTTTGGAGAGATTTTAGAGTGATTTGAATCTGTCTAATGAAAAGAGAAAGTTTTCTTTTAAAGAGATCTAAATTGAAGGTGCTCCTAATATTAAAAACAACAATGGTTGCAAGCCTCTCACCTTCACTAATAATGGGAATCACAAGAAGCGTTGTTGGAGAAGAAACATTCCATCGAGCAAGATCAGTTTGATCTAAAAGAGAAATATCAGAAATCCCTTGAACATTATTCTTAATAGAGGTTAGTTCCGTTTTAGTAAAAAAAGATTTATTGCCAGTAGCATAACAGGTAACGTCTTTAATTTTTGAACCACTGTCATCCCAAAACTCAGTGTTTTCAGGATGAATAAACCAATAGGCTACTTTTCCTTCCAGGTCTTCTAAAAGAGTTTCCAAAGCAAGAGAGAAAAACTCTTGTAGATTCAATGAGAAAAATGGGACTTTCGTAATTTGGGTTGCCATTTGTTACAAACTATTCACTTTTTTCAGCCTTGTCTAGATCTTCTTGGGCATCTTCTATCTGTGTCATTGCTAGTTTTAAAGCCTTTAAAGCACGGGAGGCCTTTTCTTGACATTCATTCATAACTCCATAAGAACTCTCGAGTTTTCCACTAAGTTCTGAAATTTCCATCTCTAGAGCATCTATTTTTCTTTTAAGATCTAATATTTTCTTATCTTTAGATTGGAGAAGAATTTGGGAATCTCGCTTAAGAATGTCTATTTTATGTTCAAACTCTTTTTTTTCTGCATCTGGTATTATTTTGAATTTTTCTGCTTCTTTTTTAGGCCTTACCTCTTCGCCAAGCACTTCCTCTAAAACTTCTTTAAAAATATCAGTATCAAATGGAGTTATTGATTCGCCTATTTTTGTTTTTTTAAGAAGATTTTTAATATTTTCAACATTAAATGGCGGTTCAAGTGTTATCACATCAAATTCTTTATATTTACGAGGTAGGGTTGTAATAACTCCAAAAGGCACATCTTTTATGAAGGGGGATGAATGAATTTTGTGAATAAATTCAGTAATATCCATGTCTCCTAGGTTTTCAGTTACAATAATAAAATCGGGAGATACGGTTTGTAATTCTTCAAGGGCTGTTATTGCTGAATTATAGGCAGAAACATCATAGCCAGCACTTTCAACTTCTTCAGTTAGTTTTAGTAAGGAAGAAGGATACGTATCTATAATTACTATTTTTTTCATCGGTTTTACAACAACACATTCAAAGCGGGGAATGCCCTCAAATACTATAATAATCCACCCTTTTTGTCAAAAAAAGGAAAGGTCTAGGCCACCATTTTTTGATCATCTACTCGACTTCCATAAAGATTAAAGGTATTTTATTGTGTTTACCGATAAGGTTTTAGATGAGGAGTTTGTTTTTAATTCTTGTGAGTTTTGTACTTGGGATTTTCTTTTCTATATTTGTACATACTCAGGGGCCAAAATATCCTTACGCAACACCCCCATCTTCAGAGCCACAATTAAACTGAAAACAATGTGTTGATAAATTTTAAAATATTTTCTGTTGTGGTACATGCTAAGGTAGCTTCTTCTAAAGAATAGTTCGCATCTTCTTCGGGATATCGTATGTTCGAATCATATTGAGATAAAGATTGAATCTCTTTTTGAATCTTACTAAAAGCAAGTTCTTCTTTAACACAAAGTCCTAATAGATAATCTAAATCATGACTTTTTGGAAATTCTCGTTTTTGATAAACTAAAAAACCTTTTAAGTATTTTTCAACGGCTTGATGGCAATGATAACAAATAATATCCGTCAACGACCGGCTTGATTTTAAAAGCATTTTCGCGGCCTCTAGATCATGATCCCCTTTTTCAAGCCACCCCCTCACTAAATCTTTATTCTGTTTCTTTTTTATCATGGTAAAGAACTTTTCCTTGGCGTAGGATTAAGTTTATAAAACTACCGCCAACATCTTTCCATTCCTCAATTTCTTCTGGAGTATACACAATAATATCTAAAGGATGAAGATAAGGATATAGAGCGTCCTTAATAATTCTTGCTCTTTTATTTTTTTTAATCATAGTTGGGTGAATCACACAAAGGTCAATGTCACTATCCTTTGTTGGTTCTCCCCATGCATAAGAGCCAAAAAGAATAATCTTTTGAGGATGAATCGCCAAAACAATTTTTTCCGTTATTTGCTGAATGATGTCCGGTTGAGAAAGCGAGGAAGGCATCCTTTGTCTAGCCCAACCTCGTATCCATGTTTCAATCGCTTCTTGAGAAAACTTTAAATGTCTACCCACCTTAAAAAAGGGAATTTCCCCAGCTTTTGCTTTACGATAAATCGTAATGGGTGCTACCTTTAAATAAGCAGCCACCTCCCTCACACCCCATACTTTCATAAAATACAGGATACCCTAAAAACATCATTTTATCAACTCTTATTTTATCTTAGATTATCTTATTTTATCAAAATACACAAGAAGAATGATAGGGATTCAAGAAGTCGGAAATGAATCTATGACCAGAATGTCCAGGGAACAACGGTAATCCCATTTTGCAGGCGCTCTATTTTATCAACTGGCGCTACTAAGAGCCCATAAGGCAATTTTAATTTCTTCATCGCACCAGCTAAAGAGCGTTCTTCATAACTTAATCCACTTTTTGTTTCTACGGTAATTTTGATAGCTACGTTTTTTCCAATAAGATCTACAGGGGTACCATGTATGCTTTTATAATAAACGGGATGGTATGGCAGCCCTGCATATTCAAAATTTGCAAGAATTTCCTTAAAAATAAAAATCCTTCCAAGGGAAAGATGAATTCCTTGCCCAATCTCTGATTCAAGAAGATATCTAGCTATCCCAGAATCTGAGAAAACCCATAGATCTTCTCCGACACCTTCTTCATGACAAGGAATTTTTTGAACAAGAAAAATATCTTCAAAAGAAGAAATATACTTTCTTAAAATTCTAGAATTTTGTTTAAAGGAACGCAATCTTGGCCATTCCCCATTCTGAAGAATGGTCTTCATTTGCCTTAAAATAGACCAACTCACATCAGGATCGTATCCTTTACCATAAACTCGAGCAACATCTCTCATAATGGTTGTATCCAGCCAACTGTTAAAATAGAGTCTTCGTTGTTCTAAATCCCGAGTAAAAAGTGGCACAGGAAGTCCACCAGA
>CAYJUJ010000180.1:0-3659 GCA_964373325.1 uncultured bacterium | reverse complement strand
TGATGACTTCATCGCAACAACATTTTAAGGGCTTAATATGACAGACATTAATAAAAAAGATGTTAAAAAAATAGAAGATCTTTTAAAACAGATAAAAATTGATCCTGAGAAAGCAAAGCATGGAGACAATATGTGGTCTGTGAAACAAGGAAACGCTCATATCTTTATTATTACTGCAGGAGGTTTTATTATTTTTCAATCACCCATTATGGCTGTTCCAAAACAAAATCTTTCAACCCTTTATAGAAAGCTTTTGGAACTCAACGAAGATGCTACAGAAACACTTGGAATGTCTTTTGGTATCAATAATGCTCAAAATGAAGTTATTTTAAAATCTTTATACCCCTTAAAAGATCTTAATTTTAGTACTTTTTCTTACTTTCTAACAAGCATGGCCCATGTTGCAGATAAATATTGTAAATACTTTCGAGAAAAATTTAATTTTTAATGAAAAATAAAACAATTATAATAGATGGCAATTCTTTAAGCTTGAACGACATTGCTCGCGTAGCATGCGATAAGGCTCATGTTAAACTGAGTTCCAAAGCTATTACAAAAATTCAAAAAGCAAGGCGATTCATTGAAAAAATAGTAGCTGGAAAACAAACTGTTTATGGGATTAATACCGGGGTTGGAAGTTTTGCTAACAAAAAAATAAAACCCACAGCCCTTGCTCAATTACAGTTAAACATTGTCAGAAGCCACTGTACAGGGGTTGGATCTTTTTTTGATGAAGAAACAGCCAGGGCGATTATGCTACTTCGAGCTAATGTGCTTGCCAAAGCTCACTCTGGTGTTCGTCTTCCTGTTATTGAAAGTGTTCTTACACTTCTCAACAGGCAACTACACCCTATCATTTATGAACAAGGCTCGGTTGGGGCTAGTGGTGATTTAGCTCCTTTAGCACAATTAGCACTGTGCCTCATTGGTGAGGGAAGTTTTTGGTACAAAAATAAAATCACGTTGGCTTCTGAAGTTTTTGAGCAAGAAAATATAAAACCTCTTAAACTCTATGCTAAAGAAGGAATAGCTCTTATCAATGGAACCCAAGCCATGACAGCCATTGGGGCTCTTTGCCTCCTTCGTGCAAAAAATATTCTAAAAACCGCCGATTTAGCTGGGGCCATGACACTGGAAGGGGTCAAGGGATCACACCATCCTTTTGATTTAGACATTATAAAAGTTCGACCTTATCCAGGAGCCTTAAGTACTTCCAAAAATATTTTAAAACTTGTTAAAAACAGTCAGATAAACAAAAGCCACAGGAAGTGCGTACAAATTCAAGACGCTTATTCTCTTCGATGTATGCCCCAAGTTCATGGGGCCGTTCGAGATGTTTTATCTTTCAGTGAACAAACCCTTTCTATAGAAATCAACTCAGCTGTAGACAATCCTCTGATCTTCCCAGAACAAAATAAGATTTTGTCATGCGGTAACTTTCATGGCCAGCCTATTGCTTATGCCATGGACGCTTTAAGCATTGCCCTTACTGGTATTTCTAATATTTCAGAGCGCCGCATTGAGAAAATGATGAACCCACTTTACTCAGAACTTCCTGCTTTTTTAGCGAAGGATGAAGGATTGCAATCTGGTCTTATGATGGTTCAAGTCGCAGCCGCTGCCCTTGCTTCTGAAAATAAAGTAACCGCAGCACCAGCAAGTGTTGATTCTATTCCAACCTCTATGGATAAGGAAGATCACGTAAGCATGGGCCCTATTGCGGCTCTTAAAACTAAAAAAATTGTTGATAACTTGGAAAAAGTACTGGCTATGGAAATTCTTTGCGCCTTTTTTGCTCTCTCTCATCGCCTTCCTTTAAAAGGGGGCGATGCAGTTCACGCCGTTTTTTCCTTTCTACAAAAATTAAATCCTCCAATAAAAGATCTGCCTTTCAATAAAGACATTGCTCTCGTTCAAGAGCGCATTCGAGATGGCTCTATTCTTCACATCGTTGAAAAAATCACAGGTCCTCTATCCTAAATCATGAAAGGTTATGTCCATAACATTGGTTCTTTGGTGACACTTGAGAGGGCGTCCAAAAAAAAAGGAAAAAATATTCAAGAAGAAGACCTTTCTATTATTCAAAACGCATCTTTTGTCATTGAAAATGGAAAAATAACATCACTTAATCCCTCTAAAGCTCCAACAGATTGTAAAAAAATAGATGCGAATGGAAACGTGGTACTTCCTGGTTTTATTGATGCCCACACCCATCTTGTTTTTGCAGGAAACCGTGCTCATGAGTTTCAAATGAGAGCACAAGGAAAAACTTATCAAGAAATCCATAAAACGGGTGGGGGTATTTTATTCACAGTTGAAAAAACAAGAGAGGCTTCAGAAGAAGAGCTTTTTTTGCAAGCTCTTACCCACCTTAAACAGATGAAACTCTCTGGCACAACCACGGTTGAAATAAAATCAGGTTATGGATTAACGCTTAAAGACGAGCTTAAAATTTTAAAAGTTGTTAAAAAACTTCAAAAAGAAAAAATTCTGACCATTATTCCAACTTTTTTAGGCGCCCATACCATTCCAATGGAATACAAATCCAATCCTCAAAAGTATGTCGATCTTATTTGCTATGAAATGATTCCAAAAATTGCAGAAGAAAAATTAGCTGTCTTTTGCGACATTTTTATAGAAGAGGGAAGTTTTTCTGTGTCAGATGCTTCAAAAATATTTGAAGTAGCTCACAAAAGGGGGCTTAAAATAAGAGCGCATGTGGAGCAATTTACAAATTCCAAAGGTGCTCAAACTGCCTTGGAATTTGGTGCCACTTCGGTTGATCATCTTGAGAAGATAGATTCTAAAACAATAGAAAAACTAGGAAAAAGTGAAGCCACCGCAACATTACTTCCTGGGGTATCTTTCTTTTTAGGCACCCCTTACGCGCCTGCAAGAGAGCTTCTCAATCATGGGGTTAGAGTAGCTCTTGCTTCCGATTTTAATCCAGGTTCGTGTATGAGTTACAACCTTCCCCTCATAGCAACTATCGCTATCACTCAGACAAAAATGACATTAGCTGAAGCGTTAGTAGGAATTACCCTCAATGGTGCTTATTCTCTAGGATTAGAAAAAAAAACGGGATCGCTCGAAGTGGGTAAACGTGCTGATTTTATGATTCTTAACTCCGAACTCTTTCAAATGCCTTTCTACCACTTTGGAGCCAATCATATAAAAAACTGTTATTCGCACTTGAATTTCTAAGACGATAAGGAACCCAACAGAGCGTTAGAACAAAAGAAACAATAGCCACAACAAACCCCGCTGGAAAATCGACAAAATAATGCTGCTCTACTGTAATAGTAGAAACAGCAATAAGAGAAGCCCACACAAAGAAAAAAGCAACCCACCTTTTAGAGTACCCCAAAAAACAAAAACTTACCAAGTAGCAAAGAGCAATATGAAGGCTTGGAAAACAATTATTAGGAGTTTCCCAGCTTCTTAAAAAGTTTAAAGCCAACACATGGATGTCATTACCTTGTGGTTCTGTTCTCACAAAAGTAGTGGGATAAAAATAAAAAACTGCGAAGCTCACTGATAAACAGAAAATAAAACTAATAAGGAAGCGCTTCATCATAAGCTCTGAATCAATAAGAAAAAGCAAAACAACCACTAGCAAACATTCAGACATGTAAATCCAAACAGTCCACGGAATAAGA
>CAYJUJ010000179.1:0-3676 GCA_964373325.1 uncultured bacterium | reverse complement strand
AGTGTGGCTTGCCCACCGGCGTCACCCCCAAACTTTCACTCATCGCGATGGATGCTTCCTTTAATAAGTTCTGGCCAAAAGCAAAAAATAGGGCTACACTTTTAGAAAAGTGGGAAGAAAACTCTTAAAGGCGGTTTTCCCAGCAGTTCTCATCTCAAACTTTCTACTCCTTTCTTATGCAAATCAAAATGACGAACGTTATGTGGTTAAAATTGAAGCTAAAAATAAGTACGAAAGATCACAAATTTCTGAAATAGGAATTTCTCTTGATGAAATTAACGATTCTTACATCATAGGTACAGCAACTCCGTCTGAATTAAAAAAACTAAAACGAACAAAACTACCATTCCAATCTTATTCTTTAGAAAACTATCTTCTCGATTTTCCACCAGCGGATTCTGCTTATCACAACTATGATGAAATGCTCAATTTTTTAAAACTTCTTGCAGAGAAATATCCCAAAATAACAGAACTTATAAGTATTGGAAAAAGCCTGGAAGGCCGAGATATTTGGGCACTTCACATTACAGCCCCAACACCACCTGAATTTGACAAACCGGCTATTGCTTTTTTTGGAGCCCATCATGCCAGAGAACACTTAAGTGTTGAAGTACCCATTTACTTAGCTAACTATTTATTAGAACAATCTGAAAAACCAGATATTAGGGACTTAATCCTCAAACGAGATATTTGGATTATCCCTATGGTCAACCCTGACGGAACTGAATTCGATATTAATCCTTCTTATCAATCATGGCGTAAAAACAGAAAGAAAAATGATAATGGTAGTTTTGGGGTTGATCTCAATCGAAACTACGGCTTCCAATGGGGAAAAAGAGGGGCAAGCTCTGATCCCAATAGCGAAACCTATCGAGGTAAAGCACCTTTCTCAGAACCAGAAACACAAGTGACAAGAGATTTTCTTCTTGCTCACAAAAACATAAAGTCTCTTGTTACCTATCATAGTTTTAGTGAGCTTATTCTTTACCCCTGGGGATACACTTATAACCCTATTGAGAATCCAAAGGATTTAAATGCCTTTGAAACCATGGCTCAATCCATGGCCAAATTTACAGGCTATAAACCTGAACCAGGAAGTGATTTATATCTTGTCTCAGGTGAAATGTGTGATTGGGCCTATGGTGAGTTAGGAATTTTTGCCTTCACAATAGAACTCTCCCCCAAAAGTTCTTTTGAGGGAGGATTTTATCCAGGCAATATTATTGAAAAAACAGTTGATGTAAACATTGATGCTGCTCTCTACATGATTGAAAAAGCAGGCCATCCCTACACACCAACGACCTTTGTCATCCCCGCACTTAATTGAAAGCGGGGATCCAGACCTTACTATTTTCCATCAAGAAGGCGAAGTCCGCCAACAACATCTACTGAAAAGCCAAATCCATCATGAGAAACAAACAATTCATAATCATGATCAAAAACTAGTTTTTCATAACATCCTAAAAACCAGCACTTCTTTTTAACCCTTGCAATTCTTTGATCTTGATAAAAAAGCTCTTTTGTTCCTTTATTATAAACAACATCATTAAAAGCTAAGTCAGCTTTTTGCTGGTGATAGTTAGGACCACGCCCACGAGGGTTTATCCATGACTCCCACTCAAGTTCTACTTCCATCAGAAGTTGGTTCTGGCCCAAACGTACAGAATTGGCACGAACTGAGTTTAGATTGTATCCACCCCCAATAGGTCCATAAACAGCTTTTTCCTCAGTATATATAGTCGTGGCAAATGCAGAAGAAATGAGAAACAAGAATAAAAAAAATCCACACAATTTTTTCATAACGATATCCTCCTTTTTTAAGTACTAAGTAATAAGTACTAAGCACAAAGAAGACAGTCAATATCTTGTCATCGCGAGTGCAGATGACAGTTGTCTAATTGACAGTATAAAGAGCGTCACCTATAAAAATATCTATGTATCGATTTTTTCTAATATTTCTGCTCGTTATTGCTATGACCGCCTGTTCTGGTGGACCAACCGTTAGAAAAGAAGCAGCAACAGCGGAATCCAATTTTGAAGAAGGTTTAAAACTGAAACAAGAAAAAGAGTATGAATTGGCCATCGAAAAGTTTGAAATTGTAAAGCATAGGTTTCCATTTAGTTCTCAAGCAAAAAAAGCTGAATTAGAAATTGCTGATATCCATTTTATTAGAAAGGCTTACCCAGAAGCTCGAACAACATATGAGGTGTATCTTCAATTCCACCCTATAGGAAAAGAAATTCCATTAGTGATGTACCGCATTGGCCTTACTTATTTTTATGAAATGCCGGGTTCTATCGATCGAGATCTAGAACCCATTCAACAAACGGTAGATGCCTTTGAAAAGTTTCTCACACAATATCCCAATTCAGAATATGCGGCTGATGCACGGCAAAAAAGCCTTGTAGCTCTTGGCAAGCTTGCAAAAAGATCCCTTTATATTGCTAGGTTTTATTATAAAAGAGAAGATTTTGAAGCTGCTATTAGCCGAGCAACAGAGATTTTACAAAAATATCCTACCACGGGGAATAATGAAGAAGCTTACTTTTATATCATTTCTTCTTATGATAAGCTTAATAGTAAAGGACAGGCCAAAGAGTTTTATAAAAAGCTAGTGCGTGAGTTTCCTAACTCAAAGTATGTTAATGAGTTTAAACAATATGGCAATTGACGGCCACGAGCCGTCATCCAGAGCCCTTCGAAGCGAAGCGCAGTAGGGCGTGGGAACCAAATTTTAAAGATTATGCCCAATGAGTTACTCCATAAAGTTGAATTAGCCCTTAACCAAAAAAATATCCCTGAAGCAGAAAAATTTCTAATAGCTGCACTTCACAAAGACAAATCTGCAAAAGCCCTTTATCTATTAGGTCAGCTTTGTCATGAAAAAGGCCAATTTGCCCATGCCATCTCGGCTTATAAAAAAGCTTTGATCTTAGATCCTCACTATGTTGATGCAAGCATTAGTCTCTCCGTTCTCTATAATGATTTAGGACAGTATGAAGAGGGAAGCCAGGTTTTCAACCGTGCTTTGAGCTCAGTTGAAACACATAAAGAAGGAGCTGACCCTTTTTTAAATGATCAGCTCTCTAAAAAACACATGGAGTTAGGTGATCTTTATGAAAAATACCTGCGTCATGAAGAGGCGCTAGAACAATATGAAAAAGCAGTTGCATTAAAACCAAATCTTTTAGAGGCTCGTCTTAAAATAGCTCAAAATCTTTATAAAAAAGGAAATAAAACAAAAGCAGTTGATGAATTAAAAGTTCTCCGAAAAGAATTTCCTAGTTTTCTTCCTGGAAGAATTGCTCTTGCCCTTCTTCAATATTCTTCGGGCCATGTGATTGAAGCAGTTGAAGAGTGGGAGAGGGTTTTGGAAAAAGATCCCAACAATGAAAAGGCCATTGCCTATCTTAAGATGGCCAAAAACACCAGCGCCACAGTATTGTAGAAAGAAGTTTTAGGGATGATACATCTGAAAAATAAGAATTTTTCGATCAGCTACCACATTGGTTGATGTTAGTGCTGGAATAGATAGATACAGATTAAAATTTTCATCTAAAGCCATCATATCAGCGCAGTCTCTAATTTCTGAGGTTGCAGTATTAGGATTCCACTTAAAAAATTCTTCAAAGGAGTGAGATATAGGATCTACCCTCAAAATAGTGCAGTAACCAG
>CAYJUJ010000178.1:0-3700 GCA_964373325.1 uncultured bacterium | reverse complement strand
CAGATAAAGATTATTTCGTAGTTTCAGATTTTAACCATGGAAATCAGAATTACTTGAGTGGCTATTTTAATGAATATTTTTTACTTCCTTCCAAGAGTGGCGTTACTGTTACTGATTTAGAAAGAAGAGGTGATGGAAAATCATTTCAAATAGATTATGAGCAAGAGCTTTCTGGATTTAGCGGAGCCTGGGTGCATCTTTTTGATTTTAAAAAGCCTCCAGAAGAGCGAGTTTATTTTAATAGCACTGATTTCACTCATCTTTCCTTTTGGATCAAAGGTGAAAAGGGTCAAGAAGATGTTTTTATTCAGTTAGCGGATGCTCGGTGGGAAAAAACGGAAGACTCTGTCATTGTAGGGCAAGTATCAAAATTTCTTAAAAATGGAATAACGCGGGAGTGGCAAAAAGTGGTTATGCCACTTCTTAACCAACCTCAATTTAAAGTTGTAGATTTTACAAAGCTTGCAGGTATTACCTTTAATTTTCGTTTTCCCGGGAAAGGGCGTATTTATGTGGATGATATTGCCTTCTTAAAGAAAGAAGATACCCAAATTCCAGAAACCCTCAATGTTCCAAAAATTAAAAAGAAAAAAATAAAAAATGCTATGTGGATTTGGGATACTATGAAGCAGCTTAATAGCGAAAAAGAACAAATAGAGCTTTTAGAGTTTTGTAAAAGAAATGATATTCATATTATTTTTTGGCAGCTGCAGTATGAAATTTTAAAAGAAAAGAATAAATATAAAATAAAATTCAAAAAAGAAGAAGAGTTAAGGCGTTTTATCAAAAGGGCCACTAGTTACAATATTCAGATTGAAGCTTTAGATGGTTTTAGCCGATTTGCTATAAAACCTTGGCATCCTATTGTTTATGCAGGGGTTGAAGAGGTGCTTTCTTATAATAGGCGTGTGACTTCGGAAGAAAGATTTTCTGCGATCCATCATGATAACGAGCCTTATCTGATTCCTGCTTATTGGGGACGCGTTCAAGAGGATGTTATGAGAGAGTATTTGGAGCTTTGTGAAAACATACAAAAAATGGTGAAAGAATCTGGGCAAGGTATTGTTTATGGTGTTGATATCCCTTTTTGGTATGAAGAGAGAAATTTTGATTTTAAAGTTCCAGTTGAAGTGACGTGGAAAGGGGTTAGAAAGCCAGCTAGTTTTCATGTGATCGATATTGTTGATAATATTGGGATTATGGATTACCGCACAAAAGCTTATGGTGCGGATGGTAATATCACCCATGGTATTGATGAAATTCAATATGCTGTAAAAGCTAAAAAGGACATTTACATAGGTTTAGAAACTTTTTATCTCCCAGATGAAAATTTCACAGTGTTTCGAACGTGGCATAGACTCAAAATTCCTATCAAAAATGGAATTAATAATATAACCAAAAAAAACAATAATAAAAAAGAAAAAAACAACTATGTTATCGAGAACCAAGTACTCCGAAATAAATATTATTTTTTAATAGATGGTTTTGAAACATTAGCTATTCTCTATATTAGGCGTTTAAAGGAAGACGAAAAATTTGCAGTTATGCTTGACGATGTAGAGCGCATGGCTAAAAAACGTCATGTGATTCCCTCAGAAATTGCAGTAGATGTTCCTGGCAATAAACTTTCTTTCTATGGTATGGGGCGAGAGTATTTCAAAGAAACGCTTGATAAAAATCATGAGTTTTTTTCTGAGTATCCTAGTTTTAAAGGTTTTGCATTACACTTTTATGAATATCTTAAAGATATACTTGAAGCTAAGCCTAAATGAACTTATTTGAAGAAACTATTAAACTGTTTTTTATTTCTTATTTTTTCATTTATAACTCGGTCAATCTTATTCTTGTTATTGTTTCTTTTCTAGAGGTTAAATTTGGAACTCTTCATAAACTCATGCATCAGTTTGATGCAATAGTGGTCAATCCTCATTTACCGGGCGTTACTATTCTTATGCCAGCCTATAATGAAGAAAAAGGTATTATTCAAAGCATTCATTCAGTGCTTCGCTTGAATTACCCGAAACTAGAAGTTGTAATTATTAATGATGGCTCTACTGATGGAACCCTTCGACGCATTAAAAAACATTTTCACTTTGAAAAGTCTGAAGCCTTACCAGGAGCCGAGCTTGGAACTGCTGAAGTTTTAGGTGTTTATGAGCTCAAAAAGGATATACCCAAAAATGTAGAAAGAATTCTTTTAATTGATAAAGCCAATGGTGGGAAAGCTGATGCTTTGAATGTTGGAGTTAACTATTCAAAACTTGTCTATGTGTGCAGTATGGATGCGGATTCTATTATAGATGAAGAAGCTATTTTACAAATCATGCGGATGCTGACTCTTAAGAAAAAGAAGGTTCTTGCTATTGGAGGACAAGTTGGAATTGTGAATGGGTGTGAAGTTAAAGAAGGGCAAGTGACTCACGTAGGACTTCCGCCAAAATGGATTACGATGTTTCAGTTCACAGAATACATTCGCTCTTTTGTGGCTGGTAGAACAGCGCTAGCATCTCTTAAATCCCTTCTTGTTTTATCAGGGGTTTTTTCTATTTTTGATAGAGAATCTGTTATTAAAATTGGCGGGTATCTTACGCGTTTCATGGATTCAGATTTAGCTCGAAAGTATGTTGGAAAACCACGTGGTACTGTTTGTGAGGATATGGAAATAGTGGTTAGGCTTCATCGCTACATTCAAGAAGAAAAACTTTCTGCAGAAGTTGCTTTTTACCCACACCCTATTGCGTGGACGGAAGCCCCTGAAAGATGGAAGGATTTAGGAAAACAGCGAGATCGCTGGTTTAGAGGGCTTGCAGAATCACTTACAATTCATAGAAAAATGTTTTTAAATCCTTTCTATAAACAAATTGGCCTTTTTGCTATGCCTTATCAGGTTTTATTTGAATTTTTGGGGCCTCTTATAGAAATGGCGGGTTATGCAACACTTCCTTTATTTCTCATTTTTGGAAACGCTTCTCTTCTTTATTTAGCATGGTTTTTTACAGCAGCTATTTTGTATGGTGGGCTTATTTCTTTTCTTTCTATTATTTTGGGTTTGTGGTTGGAAGAAGACTGGGCAAGTCAAAAGGGCTCTATGCTTAAAGGTGGTAAACTTTCTAAAATTATAAAAGTTGTTTTGTTTGCCTTGGCGAGCAATCTCTTTTATCGGCAATACATAGTGCTTTGGCAGCTTCGCGGCTTTATTGGTTTTCTTAAGAAAAAAGAAGCCTGGGAAAAATTAGAGCGCAAAGGCTTGGGATAGCTTGTCACTACTCTCTTGTCATTGCGAGGGGCTTTAGCCCCGTGGCAATCTCTATTGTTACCTTTTCCCTTTTGGACTTCTTCTTAACCATCTTCCAATTCTTTCTCCTAAACCCACTTTTCCTTCTTGAGAAGTAACTTCATCACGTATCGCAGTTTCACCAGTAGTTTTAGAAACACCGACTACTTCGCTGCCACGTCTTCCACCCTTATCAAATGCTTCTTCCATTGAAACAGAGAAATTAGGTTCTTTAATTGTTCAAAAACCAACTGTTGGTTTTGGGGCAAAAAATCGACAGGTATCAATTGAGTCATAATGGGTATTTTAGGGACACCCTTTTCTCATAATTATTTAATATATTGCAATTATATAACAATTATGTTATATAATAAGTATGAAATGGGGTGTTTTATATGAAAAATTTTCCAACTGTTCCCTCATTAC
>CAYJUJ010000177.1:0-3727 GCA_964373325.1 uncultured bacterium | reverse complement strand
CGTTTATTCAAAAACATGTTAGGTTAGAAAAAATGAGTCAAGTTTTTTCAAAAATATGTGATTTTTTAAAGTCTCGAGATGAGATTGTTTTTGCATTTATATTTGGCTCCCAAACCAGTGGGAAAACACATACTTTAAGTGACATTGATATAGGTGTTTATGTCAAAGATGATGTTTTATCTTCTCAAAAATATGCATATGGCTATGTACCTTTTTTGCTGGGAACGCTACCCCCAGAGCTTCAAAGAAAAGAGATAGATATTGTTGTTTTAAATGACGCCCCTATTTTACTAAGGCATCGTTGTGTACATAGAGGCAAATTATTGTTCACAAAAGATTCTCGTTTTTTAACAAAGTTTAAAGTACAAACATTATTGGAGTATTTGGATACTAAACCTTTGAGAGAAAAAATTAAAAAAGCACTTTATGACAAAAAGTAAATCTCAGTTTGATTCGGAAGTTATTCAGAAAAAACTTTCAGAACTTGATGAGAATATTTCACAATTAGAAAAAATCCAAAAATCTCTAAATTCGAATGATTTTTTGAATGATACACAACAGCAATGGAGTGTTGAACATGGTTTGCAGCTTTGTATTCAACAGATCATTGATTTAGGGAGTCATTTATTGGTGAGCCTTGGTTTAAATAATATAGAAGATTATAGTGATGTTGGTGTTAAGTTAGGGAAACATGGCATTCTTTCCAAAGAACTTTCAAAAAGAGCTGTTGAAATGATAAAATTTAGAAATCTTTTAATTCATGAGTATGTTCATGTGGATCCTGAAAAAGTATTTGAGATATTTAAGACGGGGATTTCTGACCTAAAAGTCATTTCAAATCAAATAAAGGCTTTTATTAAAAACAAAAGGTGACTGTCACAAAAGGGCCATTTTAATAGTTGTCATTCCAGCGGAGGCTGGAACATCAAAATAGGCATGTTATTTTAATTTAACGAGGGTTTTGATGGTTGATTTGATTTCATCAATTTTAAAGGGGTTGGTTACGTAGTTATCACAACCTGCTGCAAAACCTCTTTTAATATCAATTTCACTACTTTTACCTGAGAGAAAAACAAGTGGAATATTTTTAAATTCTTCGTGTTGTTTGATGAGTTTACACAGTTCATATCCATCAATCCAGGGTAGTTTAATATCAAGAAGAATAGCTTCTGGAGAGTGGGCCTCAAGGATTCGAACAAGTTCTGTTCCATCAGTTGCTGTTAAAACTTCAAAACCTTCCTTTTCAAAAATTCTTTTAATAGCTTGTCTTGTCAAGTCATCATCATCCACAACAAGAAGATAATGGGGATCGGTTGCCTGTTTGTAATCTTTTAAAGATACAATTTTATGCGAACGGAGTTTGTCTTTTTTAATTTTCTCAATTTTTTCAGCTAATTCTCTAGTTGAGATGTTTTTAGGAGTTTCTTTTTCCACACGACACCTTGAGGTTTATAGTAGCCTCATTTTGGAGCATTTTCAATTGGAAGTATTAGATTCACCCTCACCTTAAATCCTCTCCCATCAATGAGACATCGTTTATACTAAATGGCAGGCGACCCAGTGACCAGGTTCTTTTTCTATAAGCTCAGGCATTTGTTCTTTGCAAATGCCTTTAATAGCAAAGTGGCAGCGAGTGTTGAAGACACACCCTGGGGGTGGATTAATAGGGCTTGGAATATCACCTTTTAGAATGATTCTTGCTTTCTTGTAATCTGGATCTGGTTGGGGAATGGCTGAAAGAAGTGCTTGTGTATAAGGATGGAGTGGTCTTTTGTAAATTTTTTCGCTTGTTGTAATCTCCACAATATATCCTAAGTACATAACCGCTACACGATCACTCACATACTCAACAACATTTAGATCATGAGCAATAAAAAGATAAGCGAGATTAAATTTCCTCTGAAGATCCTTCATGAGGTTAATAATTTGGGCTTGGATGGAAACGTCCAATGCTGAAACAGGCTCATCAGCAACAATAAACTCAGGTTTCACAGCCAACGCTCTTGCGATACCAATACGCTGCCGTTGCCCTCCACTAAACTCATGAGGATAGCGGTGTAAAGCACTTGATCTCAACCCCACAATATCAAGAAGCTCAACGATGCGATCGTCTTTTTCTTTTCTATTTTTGACGAGCTTATGAACGGAAAGGGGTTCTCCCAAAATAGTTTTAATTGTCATACGCGGATTCAAAGAAGCATAGGGGTCTGGAAAGATAATTTGCATTCGTCTTCGAACACGAAGCATTTGTTTGCGACGATAATTTACAATATTTTCATTATCGAGAAAAACCTCTCCTTGGGTTGGATCAAGGAGTCTTAAAATAACTCTGCCAAGTGTTGATTTACCACAGCCGCTTTCTCCAACAAGGCCAAGGGTTTCCCCTTTTTTAACTTCAAGTGATACGCCATTAACTGCTTTTACTGATCCAACTTGTCTTGAAAAAAGACCGCCTTTCAAAGGAAAGTGTTTCACTATATTTTTAACTTTGACGAGAGAGTTATTATTCATGCAGCACGCCTTCCTCTTTCCCAATTCCAATGAATGCATCGAACCCAGTGATGAGGTTCTACTTCAATAAGCTCTGGTTCAGCGGCACGGCATTCTTCAGTCGCTCGCTCACAACGGTCGTTAAAGCGGCACCCTTGTGGAATATTCACAAGGTCAGGTACAATACCGGGGATGGTTTTTAATTCTTTACGATGATGATCTGCATCCCTAATAGTGGGCAAGCTTTCTAAAAGTCCAATAGTGTAAGGATGAAGAGGCCTTTTAAATATAGTTCGAACATCTGTGTATTCCACAATTTTTCCAGCATACATGATAGCGACATGATCAGCTGTTTCAGCAATAACGCCTAAGTCGTGAGTGATCAGAAGCATAGACATTCTAAATTTATTTTTAAGATCTCTTAAAAGCTCTAGAATCTGAGCTTGAATAGTAACATCTAAGGCAGTAGATGGTTCATCAGCAATAAGAAGGTCGGGATTGCATGAAAGAGACATAGCAATCATAACTCTTTGACGCATTCCACCGCTTAGTTGGTGGGGATATTCTTTCATTCGCTTTTCAGGGTCTGGAATTCCAACAATTCTAATCATCTCAATTGTTTTTTCCTGAATTTGTTTTTTGCTTAGATTTTGGTGAACTTCAATGGCTTCTGAAATTTGATTTCCAATGGTGAAAACCGGATTCAAAGAAGTCATGGGTTCTTGAAAGATCATGGCTATTTGACTGCCCCGTATTTCTCTCATTTCTTCGGAAGAAAGCTTGAGAAGATTTTTATTTTTAAAAAGGATTTGTCCTGAGATGATTTCACCAGGTGGGTTTGGAACAAGTCTCATAATGGAGAGAGAGGTAACGCTTTTGCCGCAACCACTTTCACCAACAAGCCCTAACGTTTTTCCTTTTTCAATGGAGAAACTCACATCATCAACGGCAAAAAGACGACCTGCCTCTGTATTAAAACAAGTGCGTAAATTTTCAACTTTCAGCAGAGTTTCTGCCATAAGATTTAGTTTATATTAAAAACACTTTCTTTAGGCAATGTTTAATTTTGAACTGTTATAACGCTCTTAGGGACTGAAAGATGAAAAAAGTTTTGTGAAATTTTTTGAGGGAACTCGACTTTGTCGAAAGTAAGCTCAAAGTTCATTTTCGTAGAGGGTGAAAATAATTTTACCGTTTTTGGGAAATAGAAGTTAGATTTTAATTTTTCAAAGTTACT
>CAYJUJ010000176.1:0-3769 GCA_964373325.1 uncultured bacterium | reverse complement strand
ACCTAAAATACATTATATCGCTGATTCTTATTTTTTTGATCCAGAAACTGACACTATTAAATTAGAAGGCCATGTTTCTTTTGGATATGAACAAGATTCTATAAGAGCCGATAAAGCGTTTGCTGATTTGAAAAATAAGAAGGTTATTGTGGAGGGCAAAGTAGTTTTAACCTTTGGTGATGGTACCATTATTGAAGCGCAAAAGATGACCTATGTTTTTGAGACTCAAACTGCTGAAATTATAGAGGGGCGTATCACTCAAGGATCAAGCATATTGTCAGCCAAAGAGCTAAGAAAAGTAGGGCCTCAATCGTACGAGCTTAAAAATGGATATTGGACTGCTTGTAAACACTGCTGTGGGCACTCTCCAGAATGGAAAATTTGGGGTCTTAATATGAATGCAACTATTGAGAAATATGGAGTTGTTTATAGCCCTATTTTTTATATTAAAGATGTTCCTGTTTTTTGGTTTCCTTTGGTTGTTTTGCCAATAAAAAATAAACGTCAATCAGGGCTTCTTTTTCCACGGCCTTCTTTTGGTAAGGAGCATGGGTGGGCTGTGGAAAATAGAATCTTTTGGGCAACAACACCGCATCAAGATATGACTTTTTCACATCATTTTTATGAATTTAGAGGGAATAAATTTGGTTATGAATATCGATTTATGCCCTTGACTCATTTCAATGGCGAACTTAATGCTTTTTATATTAAAGATACAAAATTTGGTAGAAATTTTATTAAAAATGATCGCAAAGCTGTTTTATATAAACACTCCTGGGATTTTTCAGATTCTTTGTTTAACCGAATGAGAACTAGCTGGTCTTCTGATGATGAGTATACACAAGATTTTCCTGATGAGTTGCCTCTTCGGGAGCGCGCTTCTTCTGAATCCAATTTTTCTTTAGGATGGCATACACAGTATTCAAGTTTAACTGGAGAAGCTGTTCATTATGAAAATCTCTTAAGTAATAACCCTTTTGATAGTAATAGGAACACAATTCATAAATTACCGGAGCTTCGATTTTCTATTTTTCCAATTTCTTTTTTTTCTTCCTTTCCTTTATTTTTTACTTTGAATAGTTCCTATGCCCATTTCCGGAACTTGGGTGGAAATGATTTTATTGATAATGCGCCCTTGAATGGTAATCATGATGCTTCAAGAGATACTCTTTTAAAGGCAGATCGTTTTGATTTATTTCCGCGCCTGGTTGTTCCTCTTTCACTAGGTAAGCTTTTCCAGTTTGTTCCGGAGTTAGGTTATCGGGAAACCATTTATCATCGTTTAGCGGATGATAGGTGGGATTATCGGAGGCTTTTTAGATTTCGAGGAAATCTTTTTTCAAATATAGAGAAAACATTTGATTATCCTCAAGCAAATTTGAGAGCAAGTCGACATCTTATTGAGCCGCGTCTTGAATATACGTATATTCCTGAAATAGAAAAAGCAATTCGACCCGATTTTGATGGCATTGATAGAATTCAGGATATTCACGAGGTAACATATTATCTAACAAATTGGCTTTATTTTAAAAGAGCCTCTTTAGATTCACAAACGCAAAAAGAAAATTTTTCTTATAATGAAGCAATAGAATTGCGTTTTTTTCAAACCGCTAATCTTAAAAATTTATTAAATAATAATGGAAGTCCCGTTCTGAATGATCTTACCAGCAGACTTCAAATGCTCTTTCCACCTTTTTCTTCAAACATTAAAATTCTGACAAATACTTATGATTGGTTTCTAAAATCAGTCACTTCTACATTTGCTCTTTCAGATCTTTGGAAAAATTCTTTAACGATGACTTATGATTATAAGAAAACAATTTCAGAAAATATGACCTTAGAACTTAATCTTGGATTCATGAGTTGGATAAAGCCTTATGTGGGAGCTAATTATTCTTTGAGAGATAAAAAACTTCTAGAGAAAAAAACTGGATTTCAATTAACACCTGCCTCTGGTTGCTGGACAGCGAATCTTGATTATCAAAAGGCTGTTGATCAAGATTATGTTATCTCTGCTGGTTTTAATCTTATATTTGGTCCGGAAAATAATGTGCCAGTAGTACGATACACGGGAAAAGGTGAGGTTTCAGATTATGAACTTCTTCCTGGGGTACAGTAGGAACATATGCTTCTTATCATCGACAATTATGATTCCTTTACTTTTAATTTGGTTCAGTATTTTCAGGAGTTTCAAATTCCTCTTCTTGTAAGGAAAAATGATGAAGTTATTGAAAAAGACTTAGAAAATTCAATGAAGGGGCTTATTATTTCTCCAGGTCCTGGAGTTCCAGAAAAAGCTGGAGTATGCTTAAAAGTTATTAAAAATTTTTATAAAAAAATTCCTATTTTAGGGGTGTGCCTTGGACATCAAGCCATAGGTATTGCTTTTGGAGCTACCCTTGTTCACGCACCACGGATTATGCATGGGAAAAATTCCCTTATAGAACATGATGGAAGAACTATTTTTAAAGGAATTCCTTCTCCTATGAATGCTATGAGATATCACTCTTTTGTGCTTAAAGATGACTTACCTTCCTGTCTTGAAATGAGTGCCAGGGCTAGTGATGGTTGTATCATGGCTATTCGACATAGAGATTATCCCGTAGAAGGTGTGCAATTTCACCCAGAGTCTATCTTGACAAAAGAAGGGAAACAAATTATCAAAAACTTCTTAGTTTTCAATAAGTTGACCTCTTATAGGTCATCCCGAGCATGAGCGAGGGATCTTTTCGTACTAGGGAAGAATCATGATGAGGGTTGGTATCAATGGTTTTGGAAGAATTGGTAGAGGACTATTTCGAGCAGGTTTTGGAAAATCAGATTTCCAAGTTGTTGCCATTAATGATTTGACTGACGAGAAAACTCTGGCTCATCTTTTACAATATGATTCTCTCCATGGGCGTTTTCCATATACGGTAACATATTCTCAAAAAAATATTGCCATCCAAAATCAGAAAACCGCTATTTTAAAATATCAAGACCCAAAAGAAATTCCTTGGGGTGATTATGATGTCGATATTGTTCTTGAGTGTAGTGGGCATTTCACAAAAAAAGCAGAAGCCAAACTTCATCTTAGAGAAAGTGTTAAGAAAGTTATTATTTCCGCTCCTAGCCCAGATGCAGATATCACGATTGTTCTTGGAGTTAATGAAAAACAATACAATCCTAAAACTCAACATATTATTTCAAATGCCTCTTGTACGACCCAATGCTTAGGCCCCATTATTAAAGTATTGCATGAAAACTTCACGATTGTTCGGGGGATGATGACAACAGTTCATTCGTATACAAATGATCAAAAAATTTTAGATTTACCCCATAAGGATTTAAGGCGCGCAAGGGCGGCTGCATGTTCTATCATACCAACTTCAACAGGAGCTTCCGAAGCTTTGACCCAGGTCTATCCAGAGCTCAAGGGTAAATTAGAAGGTCTTTCTATCAGGGTGCCAACCCCTTGTGTTTCTCTCATTGATTTCGTTGCAGAACTCAAATCAAAAGTAAGTAAGGAACTTGTTAATAAAAAATTTAAGGAAGCGAGTCAAAAAGAATTAAAAAATATTTTAGGATATTCTGAAGAACCGCTTGTGTCTTCAGATTACTTAAGTGATACACGTTCTTCTATTGTTGATGCTCTTTTGACTGAAGTTGTTGGAAATAATCTTGTGAAGGTTATTTCATGGTATGATAACGAAACTGCTTTTTCACACAGAATGGTTGAATTAGTTCAATTTTTATGTCGGTCGAATACTTAGATTCTAAAATTAAAACC
>CAYJUJ010000175.1:0-3825 GCA_964373325.1 uncultured bacterium | reverse complement strand
GAGGGAACCCAGAGGCGGCAGGACCCGCAAACTTTCACTCATCGCAACTTCCTTAGTTAATCCATCCGCCACCAATCAACTGATCCCCTTCATAAAAAACAGCAGCCTGACCTCGTGTGATAGCGAAAAGAGGTTTTTCTAATTGAACGCGGTAAGTCTGGGCAGTGGGGATTATTGAAGCGACTCCAACTGCTTTTTGACGATAGCGTGTTTTGACCTCTAACTTTCTATTTTGAGGATTTTCAAACCAGTTCACTCGTTCACAAAGAAATTCATATTCTTGAAGGGCTTCTCTTCCTACTACTTCAATTTCATTGGTCTTGGCATTAATGTTTTTCACATAAAGAGGTTCGGTGCTTGAAACACCTAATCCATGACGCTGCCCTTTCGTAAAATTAACAAACCCTGAATGCTGACCAAGAATATGTCCCTGACTATCCTTAATTTCCCCTGGCGAAGATGCAACATGTGGTTTCAAATATTTTTTGTAGTCATCATCTGTAACAAAACAAATTTCCTGACTTTCAGGTTTTAGAGCTATAACAAAACCGTTATTTTTCGCAATCTCTCGTACCTCTCCTTTTTTAAGATGCCCTACTGGAAATAACATTTTGTTAAGAATTTGTTTTTTGATAGAAAAAAGAAAATACGTTTGATCTTTATTTTCATCGAGGGCTTTTAAAATAGCTGGGTTTTCGCCATGCTGTACCCTTGCATAATGACCTGTCGCCACATAATCAGCATCGAGTGCTTGCCCTTTTTTCAAAAGAACGTCAAACTTCATTTTTTCATTGCACATGACACAAGGGTTTGGAGTGCGCCCCGCGGCATACTCATCTACAAAATAATCAATAACTGACTCTTTAAACTGTACTTCCATGTTCATGACATAAAAGGGAATTCCTATAGCTTCAGCAACACGCCTTGCATCTTCAAAATCTTTTGGAGAGCAACAACCAGAGGATTTCTCAGAAGTTTTATGCTCATAAAGCTTCATGGATATTCCAACAACGTCATAGCCTGCTTCTTTTAAAAGAAAGGCAGCAACAGAGCTATCCACGCCTCCACTCATAGCTACTACAACTCGTTTTTTTCGCTTGAGAAGCTTCACCCTCACCTCTGTCCTCTCCCATCAAGGGAGAGGAGGGTTTTTACTGGTGAATAAGCGCGAAGCTTTTTTACTATTTCCGGTAAGATTTCTAAAACCCTTTTAACTTCTTCCTCTGTATTACTCTTGCCAAAAGAAAAACGAACTCCCGCACCTGCATCTTCTTTAGATCTACCCATGGCTAAAAGAATGCGAGAGGGCTCAATAGCTCCAGAACTACAGGCTGAGCCTGATGATGCCCCCACACCCTTTAAATCCAAAGAAAGAATCATCCCCTCCCCCTCAACACCTGTAAAACAAATATTTGTTGTATTGGGTACTCGAGGCTCCTTAACACCATTCAAGTACGTACCTGGAATTGTTTTTAAAACCTCTCTTTCAAATTGATCACGAAGTTTTTTTATCTTCTGATTTTCAGCTGCCTCGTATTTTTGAAATCGACTCATGGCGCATCCCAAGCCAACAATGCTCGCCAAATTTTCTGTTCCGCCACGCCTTCCCTTTTCTTGAGCGCCCCCTTTTACAACTGAAACACAAGGAATTCCCTTTTTAACATAAAGAGCGCCAACACCTTTTGGGGCATATAATTTGTGACCTGAAAGAGAGAGAAGATCAACATCTAAACCCTTCACATCGACACTTATTTTTCCAACTCCTTGAACTGCATCAGTATGAAACAAAGCACCCCTATCATGGGCAATAGTTGCCATTTCTTTAATAGGATAAATAACCCCCGTCTCATTATTGGCCATCATGATTGATGCTAAAATAGTTTTATCTGTAAAACTTTTACGATATTGATCCAGGTCTAAAAGACCATCGTGATTCACTTTCAAATAAGTAACTTTGGCGCCCCTTTTTTCCAAATAATGGCAGGACTGAATAATAGCTGAATGCTCAACCTCAGTTGTAATAATATGATTCCCCCTGTCACAAAACTGATCGTACATACTTATAAGCGCAATATTATCGCTTTCTGTACCACAGCTTGTAAAAAGAATTTCGGAAGCTTCCGCATTTAAATAAACTGCCACTTGTTCTCTAGCGCGATTCAAAGCTTCTTTAGCTACTTGCCCTTCCATATGAATGCTTGAAGGATTTCCAAAACGATCTTGAAGCCAAGGAAGCATGGCATTAAAAACGCTTTTATCAATAGGTGTTGTAGCATTATGGTCTAAATAGATTCTTTCCATAGGTAATCTTTTATGATATTTTCAGAGTAATAGCAAATGGTTAGAGACCGAGATAAACCCTTCGACTTTACACTTCCTCCTCAATTTTCTGCCAGTCGGGCTAGGGTTGTAACGTATGAAGAGGAGGCGGAGAGTTTTAGTCATCCTGAGGCAAGGCCGAAGGATCCCCAAAAAGGGGATTCTTCGCTACCGCTCAGAATGACAGAAGAAAAGCCAAAAACTCGCTCCCGCACTAGTTTAGAGCTAGAAAAAGAAACTGTAGAAAAAATAAAAAATGTACAAACCAAAGAAGAATTGGGAGACCTCACAATCGAGTATCTTTCTTCTATCTTTGAAAGAACTGCAATTTTACTTATCACAAAAACTCACATTGTTGGTTGGTGCGGAGAAGGTTCTTCTTTTGGAAAAAACATAAAAAATGTTAATATTTCTTTGGAATTAGAGTCTGTCTTTAAATATGTTGTTAATAAAAAAAACCACTACTGCGGCCTGTGGAATCCTACCCGTGGAGACCATCTTTTTTATGAGTCTTTAGAAGCAACGAGATCTGATGACATTATTGCCGTTCCTGTTATCTCAAATAACAAAGTTTTTGCCATTTTTTATGCTGATAACTACAAAGTAAATCCCCACCACATTACCTCTTCTGATACTGAAATTGAGGGTTTAAAGCATATCGCCAAGGAGTTTTCTGACGCCTTCTTTCAAGTTATGAAGAAGTGACCAAAGGTCATCCCGGAAGCACTACTGTGCTATCCGGGATCCAGTATTTAAAAGGAATGGATTCCAGCCTCCGCTGGAATGACAGATGACAGTAAACGCTTGAAAAAAAGGCAAACCCCGACTATGAATGCTGGATCCGGAATCTTATGACAAAACGATGTTTTCTTTCATTCCTTTTTTTTCTCAGCTTTTCTATCCATCCAACCTTCGCCGATATTGATATCGATATTGAAGATATCACTGCCCTTCTTCTTGATTGGAGAACAACAGCCCAAGAAAAAATTGGGGATCAAATTTTTGATGCCATCGGTACTCAAACTTTTAGGATTAATTTAAATGATGATATCGACATTGCTGGTAAGGTTCGACGCCGCTTTTTTGATAATCGTGATGGCTCGTTTTCTATTCTTGATGTTCTTGATGTTAAAGGAAGGGTGAGCTTTGATACTCCTGTACTCACCCCTCCAGGAATTAACCTTGGCGTTGGTGCAGAAAAGGGACTTCGTTTTGCTCACGTTTTTACTGTTGATGTTAAAGATAAACTCGCTGCTTATGAAAAGTGGAAAGAAGAAAGGAAGAAAAAATCTAATCTTTTTAAACATTTATAATTCCTTCCACGATAAAATTGACCAACCACCGGAAGGACCTGATGAAAAACTAGCGTCTGCGAGACCAGATTGATAGATCAATTGAGCATTATTATCCATATTGATCTTATATCCAACGAGCTCGGTAACGACTACATTATTATGCAGGTTTATGAGACCATCGGAGGCATAGAAGATGGCGCCGGTTGCGTTG
>CAYJUJ010000174.1:0-3851 GCA_964373325.1 uncultured bacterium | reverse complement strand
ACGCCTCGCCAGCCACCAGAGTACTGGTGCCGGCTGGCTCCGGCATTCAAGTCCCATTCCTGTGGCAAATGTTCCTCTTCGTCACATTTGCTTCCTTATATTTATCCTACTTTCTACAAACTACCTCAAAAAATTCGACCTACATAGCCTTAGCGAAATTATAAGCTGGCGATGGGACTTGAACCCACGAGGACGTAGCTGTTCTTTGTGAAGAGGCGATGAGAAAGAGCCTCTGAACTTAGAACAGCAGCCGCAGACTCTTTTCTTATCGAAGACGAGCCTCAAGGGCGAAGTCTGAGATTGAAAAGAGGGTAAACCCGGAGGGTTGCGGGTTCCACCAACCAGCTATAAAACTTTTGCACTTCAAATATTTTCAAAGACCAAAGCTGGCGATGGGACTTGAACCCGCAACCTGCTGATTACAAATCAGCTGCTCTACCAATTGAGCTACGCCAGCACATGTAAAACAGCAGTAAAATCTCAAATTCTTTGACTGTCAATTATTGATGCTTCATTTTAGAAAGAAATTCTAAAGCTGCTTTTTTTCTATTAGGAGCATCAAGAATAGGCCTGCCTACTACTAAATAGTCAGATCCAGAAGCTATAGCTTCTTCTACTGTTGTCCAGCGCTTTTGATCGTGCTGCTCTGAGCCTTCCGACAAACGAATTCCTGGAGTTACAACAAGAAATTCCTGGCCACATTTTTTCTTAATCTCCTTGGCCTCAATAGCAGAAGCAACAACACCATCCAAACCCGCTTTTTTCACTTTGTGCGCTAGCTCTACCACTCGTTCAGTTACAGTTTCGTGTTCCAGTAGTAGTTTTTCTCTTTTAAGTTCATTCTCACTATAACTTGTAAGAAGTGTTACCCCTATCAGTTTAGTATGAGAAAACTTTTTCTTGGCAAGGGCTATTTCTTTAAGAAAAGCATCTCCCCCTAAGGCATGAACATTCACCATAAAAACTCCTAATCTTGAAGCCTGTTCAACAGCACGCCTTGTCACAGAAGGAATATCATAAACCTTTAAATCTAAAAAAACTTTTTTACCTTTTTTATGCAAAAATTCTAAAAGAGGAGGGCCTTCTTTTACAAAAAGAGGCAAACCCACCTTATAATAAAGAATATCTTTTCCTAATTCTTCGACAAGAGCCTCGGTTGATTGAAAATTTTCAGTTTCTAAAGAAACAATTAAATCACTCATAGTTTGCAACTCAATTCTAGAAATTTTTTCTCAAACTCCGAGATCTTAATAGGTAGGGTTTTATTTTGAGCCCTAAGCTTCACTTCAACTACCCCCTGTTTCAGGGATCTCTTTCCTAAAATAATATGGAGAGGGATACCCATTAAATCAGCTTCATTAAACTTAACCCCTGGCCGCTCACCCCTATCATCATAAAGAACCTCTATTTGAGATTTTTCTAAAAACTTATAAATTTCTTGAGATTTTTGAGAGACTTCGGAATCATCTATATCTAAATTGATCAGCATCACTTGAAAGGGAGCAATGGCCCATGGGAAAATAATTCCTTTATCATCATGATTCTGTTCAATAGCTGCAGCTACAGTTCTTCCAACACCAATTCCGTAACAACCCATCTCAAAATATTTTTCTTGATTATCAATATCAAGAAATTGAGCTTTCATTATTTTACTATACTTTGTTCCTAAGTAAAAAATATGTCCAACTTCAATACCCCTTAATTCCTGGCATTGGCTCTGGCAGTTTGGACAAAGATTCGATGTGCCTTCATACATCTCGGCATTGGCACAATAATCACATTTCACACAACTGACCAATCGATCCTCCCCTGTGTCTGCTAAAACTTGAAATTCATGTGATAAGGAACCACCAATACTTCCTGTTTTTGCAAGCACCGGTTTAAATTTAAGACCACATCTCGAAAAAATTTTATTATAAGCCTCTCTCATTATTTCGTAGGATTTCATAGCATCTTCATAAGATCGATCAAAACTATAAGCATCCTTCATCAAAAACTCTTTAGCACGCATCAGGCCAAAACGAGGACGAATTTCATCACGGAATTTTGTTTGAATTTGATAAAGAGTTATAGGCAGATCTTTATAAGAGCGAACCTGCCCTCGAACAAGTGAAGTAATAACCTCTTCATGAGTAGGACCAAGACAAAAAGAGCTACCCTTCCTATCTTTAAATTGTAAAAGTACATCTTGCATTTCAGACCAGCGACCTGTTTCCTGCCAAAGGCTTTCAGGTTGAACCATAGGCATCAGAAGCTCACAAGCACCTGCCCTATTCATTTCTTCTCGAATCATGTTGGCAACCTTGTTTAAAGAACGAAGGCCCGTTGGTAAATAAGTAAAAACACCTGAGGATAATTTTCGAATCATGCCTGCACGAAGCATCAATTGATGGCTTACAACTTCAGCTTCTTTAGGAGATTCTTTAAGAGTTGGAATAAAAAATTTTGAAAAGTACATTTTAGATTTTTATCTGATATTGTTTTATTTTTCTGTGTAAATGAGTTCTTTCAAGTCCAATAGCTTTAGCTGTTTCTGAAACATTACCATGATTTTCTTCCAGTTTCTTCTGAATATAAACCTTTTCAAACTCTCCCCTCGCATCCTTTAAATTATCTGGCATATCATCAAAGGCTTTTGTAACTATTGGCAACACAATATCTTTTGCTTCAATCACAGGCCCTTCTGTCATAATATCAAACCTTTCAATAAGATTTCGAAGTTCCCTGACATTTCCGGGCCATTCATAAGATTTTAGCTTTTTTAAAGCATCCGGGTTTAGTTTTTTCTTCTCCTTACCATTTTTTTGAGCTATTTGATCAAGAAAATAACTAGCCAAATCTTCAATGTCATCTTTTCTTTCTCGAAGGGATGGAATTTTAAAAGGAATGACATTCAGACGATAATAGAGATCTTCTCTAAAACACCCATTTTCTATTTCTTGCAATAAGTTTTTATTCGTAGCTGCAATCACCCTCACATCAATCTGGATCGTTTGATTCCCACCAATCCTTTCAAAACGCTGTTCCTGTAAAATTCTTAAAATCTTAGCCTGAGTGTTCAAACTCATATCACCGATTTCATCAAGAAAAAGAGTTCCTCCATTTGCAAGATCAAACTTTCCTCTCTTTTGAGCATAAGCTCCTGTAAAAGCCCCTTTTTCATGTCCAAAAAGCTCACTTTCAATAAGATTCTCAGGAATAGCTGCACAATTAACTGCTACAAAAGCATGACCTCGCCTCTGACTTAAATGATGAAGTTCATGAGCTACTAATTCCTTTCCAGTTCCATTTTCACCAGTAATGAGAATCCAACTATTTGTTGGAGCTATCAACGCAATAAGCTGTTTAATCTTTTTCATAGCGGGACTTTCTCCAATAAGTTCATAACTTTCATTATTTTGCTCTTTAAGCTTTTTATTTTCTTCTCCCAGCGCAAGTGCACTCAACAAATTTTGAATAACAAGTATGAGTTTTTCTAAAGAGAGGGGTTTTTCAACATAATCATAAGCCCCCATTTTGGTTGCTATAACCGCAGTTTCAATATTGCCATGCCCGCTCATCATAATAACCCCAACATTTGGAAACTGAGACTTGATATTTTTCAAAGTTTCGAGGCCCCCCATAGGAGACATCCAAATATCTAAAAGAACTATTTGAACTTCATGCTTCTTAAGAAGATCCAAAGCCTCTTTTCCATTTTGAGCAGTATAAACTTGATATTCCTCATCAGAAAGAGCCCCTTCTAATGTGGTTAATATACTTAATTCGTCATCTACAATAAGAAGTGTTTTTTCTTTCATATTTCAGTGAGGCGATCTTCGGTTGGAAAAACAACCCGTGAGGGTTGATCA
>CAYJUJ010000173.1:0-3855 GCA_964373325.1 uncultured bacterium | reverse complement strand
ATAATATTTTCAAATTGATAAATAGTTCTAAGCTGTTTTTTAATTAAAGAGGTTTCTTGTTTAAGTTCATGGTAACCTATAGCTTTTTCAATAAGATTTTTGATGTACTGAAGATCAAATGGCTTTGTAATATAGTGGTACGCCCCCTTTTTAATAGCTTCAACTGCTGAATCAGTTGTGCCATACCCTGTCACAACAATAGAAATTGTCTCTTCTAGATTTTCGCGAATATGAGAAACAAGCCTCATTCCATCAATATCAGGAAGTTTTAAATCTACCAAAACAACATGAAAAAATTGCTGCTCTAAGAGGCCCAAGGCTTCTTGCCCAGAGTTAACAGCTCTTATTTCATAGCCCTGGTTGCTTAAAAACTTATTAAGAGCTGCCCGGCATTGTGAATCGTCATCAATTATAAGTACTCTTTTTAAAAGCATAGAGCTTCGCTCTTTTACCCTCCTGTGTAAACAAACAGTACTCGGTAAAGATTATACCGCTCCACAACTTCTTTTATACAACTCAATTAAAAGGATTTAACCAACACAACCCCAACGCCTACCGTACTTTCAGAATAACATTTTGATGTTTTTTTTGTCAATCTTTCTTCCTTATTTCTGTTCTACTTTGCATGAAGCTTCGAAGAACTTCGTCGAAAAAGGGGTAAAAAAATTGAAAATTCCGTCATACCACTTGAAGTTACATGAACTTGTAAAAAGCCCCCATGATCTTCCACAATACTTTGACTCATGGAGAGGCCCAAACCTGGATTTTTTTGAGGGTCTTTTGTTGTGTATAAGGGGTGAAATATCTTTTTAAGTTCTTTTTGAGGGATGATCTTGCCATTATTCACAATGGAAATTTTAACAAAGCCACGAGTTTTCTTTACGATAACGCTTATTCTTTTTAAGCCCTTTTTCTTTTCTAACACCGCTTCAATAGCATTTTCCAAAATATTCACAACAGCCTGCCAAAGTTGATTGAAATTGCCAGATACGGATAAAGACCCTGAAAAATACTTTTTAGTAAATTGAATATTATAGTGCTTTACTTGATGCTCAATAAGAGAAACAGACATATCTAAAATATCTTCCACTTGATGAAGGGTATTTTTCTCTTCTTGAGATTGTCTTGCAAAATTTAAAAGATTATCAATAATTTTTTTACAGCGCAATGTGGCCTCTTCAATATCAAGAATGTCTTTGAGTAAAAAATCTTTGGCTGTTAACTCACTTTTAACAATTTGAGAAAATGCTAATATACCTGCTAAGGGATTATTAATTTCATGAGCAATACTTCCTGCTAAAACGCCCAGCTCTGCTGTTTTTTCAGAGCGAATGAGGTGATCTTTATAATTAGGTTCTTTCGTTAAATCTTTATAATATTGAACAATAAATTTAACACCGCCATCTTTTTCATACACAGGATAACTCGTAGCCTTATACTTCCTTTTTTGCTTTAAACTGGAGATATCAGAAACAATAGGCTGATTTGCATGGAATGCCTCTTGCATATAACAGCCATTACAAAATGTAGAGCCGTTTTCAAAAACCTCATAACATTTTCTGCCTATGAGTTGTGGCAATTTCACATCACAAACCTTTGAATAAGCAGTATTAGCCCGTTTAACCTCATAATGAGGACCTAAAATCGAAACAGGATCTACAATGGCATCAAACGTTGCTTCCCATGCCTTTTTATTTCTAGAGGCTTTTTCAAAAAATTGAATTCTATCAATAGTCATTGCCATAGCATGTGAAAGCTGTTGAAGAAAACCAAGATATTGTTGGGCCTCTTTAATAAGCCCCTCATCTCTCCCCTTTAAATAGAGATGTCCCAAAAAGTGATTTTCATAAATAAGTGGAATAGCAACAGTAAACTGATTTCCACCCTTCATAGACTGTGGTTTTCTCTCATTTAAAATCACCACAAAATCATCAAAATCAATAATCTTTTTAAGCTCCCTTTTAATCCATGTTGCCATTTCTTCAACCGTCATGGCCATGCTAATATTTTTCATGAATTTATTAACATGCTCTAATTCTGCTTGGGTTTGTGAAACTTCAAGTCTTGATTCCTGGAGAATTTTTGTTCGCTCCTCAATACTTTTTTCTAAAGATTGAATCGCTACTTCTAGTTCTTGTGATTGTTTTTGTGCTTTTTCAATGAGTCTTTTATTTTCTTGCAAGAGACAGTAATAATCCCAACTTTCTTCCAATACATGCTGCAAGTCGTAATAAACATCTAAGGACACAACACGATAAACATCACCTTGATTAATAGCCTTTTTTATAGACTCCAGATGATGATCTTCAGAAAGAAAAATACACACAGATTGAGGAGCCGTTACTTTTACTTTATGCAAGAAAGAAAGAAAACTTTCACCACTCACAATAAGAGGGGGATGCTCTCTTTCCAAAAATTGAATGGCTTCTTCTTCTTTTTCAAAAGCATGCACTTGAAAAGGAGATTCTCTCAAAGCTTGGGTTAAGGGAAAAAGCGCACCGCTTTCATCGGTAAGGACCAAAACATCGACCTTTTTGTCAATGTCGAGCATGTAAATTCATTATCCACTAAATCGCCTAAAAGTCAAAACAGCCAAGGGGTTTAAGGAAGTTGCGATGAGCTTATATAATATTATCAAAAGTTTTTGCATAATGGGTTCTTGCTTTGCAAACAATTTTTTTCAGAATGGCTCGTCCTTTCGTTTGCTAATTCATTATTCTTTTTGTCATCCTGAAGCGAAGCTGAAGGATCCCCTTTTTATGGGACTTAGGTCGGCCGCGGCTCGAGTTCTTCAAAAAATGGGGGCCTCGCTTTACATGGCAACAAAACTTCTTTTTCTACAATATTTATTGCGCTCATCGCGATGGATGCTTCCTTTCCGGAGGTTCTTAAGGTATTCATTGCAACTTTCTTTTGCTATGCGTATTTAATAAAGGCTAGAAGTGCATCTTTGTTTTCTTTCCACACTGTTTCAAAATCAGTTTTTTCAGGAACTTCTAAGGTAATGGTGGGTATGCGTTGATCTTCTCCCATCCACTGCCCCAAAGATCCATTTGTGGAATAACCAATATGAGAAGTGATTTTATATTGGTTTTTCTCCGCCATTTTTTGGCAGATTTTTTCAGCCGGCCCATCAAAGTTAATCTGAGGAATCCAGGAATGTACTGATAAAATAGCTTGAGGTGGGAAGCTCTCAATAAGTTTTATAAGGGCTTTTACTTCTGGTTCCGAAGCTCCCTGTGGGCCTGGATAGTTTTTAGCTAATTCTGCCGTGGCGCTCCACTTTTGAGCTGGAAAGTTTCTATTCAAATCAACTTTATTAGCATTAACACGAGTGTTTAAAGCTGCTCCATCAGGATTGCAGTTTGGAACAATATAAAGACATTTACCTGTAGCAATTTTTTCATCTTTTTCTAGTAACTTTATAAGCCGCCACACCACATCAACACTTTCTGGTTCATCTCCGTGAATTCCACCATAAATATGGAGACACTTGACTCCACTCCCAAATTTATAAAACTCTATTTTTCTTCCCTGAACACTTTGTCCTAATAATGATTGTTGCGATGAGCTCATTTCACCTCACCCCTGTAACGGAAGCATCCATCGCGATGAGCAAAAATAGGGTTAAGGCTTAAGGGGCTTATATCCATCGCAACTTCCTTAATATCTTATCCATTTAAAATAAACTCCTTTACTATTTCATATTGAGAGCCCCGTGGTGTTAAAGTACTTTTCATAAGTGAGAATTGAGTTACTTTAAAGTCTAGCAAAAATTTCTCTCCCACATAAGGGCGAATTTTTTTAACCTCTCCTGGTTTTTTAATCCGAGCTAAAGTAACATGTGGGTGAAAT
>CAYJUJ010000172.1:0-3859 GCA_964373325.1 uncultured bacterium | reverse complement strand
TCGGTTTATTCCAGCTGGTGGTGCTACAACCCCACCTATTCCTATTTCTCCCTGTGAAGCATTAAGATTTCCTGAATCATAATAGGTAGCACTTGCATAGACAGGTTTCCAAGGAGAATAGAAAAGTTTTGCAAGAAATGCCTTCATTTCATGAGAATCAGATCCCACTCCACGATTGCCATTGCTAACGGAAAATGCCCATATTTTTCCTGAAAGTTCAATGCCTTCGTCAATTCCATCAACTTTTGCTGCGGAGTTTGAAGGTAGAAATCCTTCAATGGCATTATTTGCCCATGTTTCCTCACCCAAACCAAGTTTAAAACGCCCTACCCGTATGTTGAAGTTAAATGGAGTCTCCTTGAGAGATGAGATGACATCTTTAGATTGTAAAAAAACATAATCAGCAAAAGGAACTTGAACAACCGCATTATTCATATTGAAACGAATAGTAACAGTATTTTTTTCATCCGGATTAAAATTCAATTGTAGTTTTATATCAGGAACTTCAAAAGATCCCTCACGTTGGAGACCAACTCCGCTACCTTTAAGATAACCTAGTGAAGCACGCCCCTTTATTTTAAGTTTTGAAAGAGTGTTTTCTAAAGTGACTTTTTGCTCTTCCGCAGCAAAACCTGAGGTTACAAGAAACAAAACGAAGAATAAGATTGTTTTCATTAAAATTCCTTTTCAATGATGAGCAAACATCATAAATACCGGTGGCCAAAGCAGTGTTGTAGCAAGCCCAATACCCACTAAAAATAGAACAATGACAAATATAAAATTCCATTCTCTGTCACGTAATATAAAGTAAAAAATAACCCAAGACACAAGCCATGCAACAAGAGAAATAGTTTCTTTACCAGAATAAGGCCCAATACCTTCTGCGCCGGGCATCCAGAGTTTTCCAATATTGTGGACGAGTGTCTTAAATGATTCAGACATTTCAGTACCTAAATTAACCAAAGCTAGAGTTAAACAACCAAACATAGCAGAGAGTAAAGCAGATTGTGCAACGCCATTTTTTTCTAGATTCATTTTTATCTCCCCTTTATTTTATTAAACTGATTTTAATTTTGTAATAGCCGCTCCTAAGCCAAAAGCAACGGCAAAGTAAAAAAATCCAAAACTGATGAGGATCGCCACCATGGTTCTTAAATGTTTATTCGTGTTTAATTTTTCACCATATTGCCAAATGATAAATGTTGCTGCCACGATCAATGGAAACGTGAACAAGGCGCCAAATTCTTTAAACTCAAAAAATATCTTGTGAATTTCGGGCATTTTCTCCATGAAATAGCCTCGAGGTCCTCCTTCTCCACGATAAGGGATGTAAAGCCAATTACCAGAAAAAATTGTTAAAAAACAAGCCCCTGAATTAACAACGCTCCCTAATCCTAATTCTTTCATATTGAGGGGAACCCCCGACCATAGCCTAAATGCTTGGTACACGCCAATTGTAATAGTGACCATAAAAACACCCGCAAATAAACCATGAAAAGCGCTTCGTATGCTGTACACACTTTCTCCAAGAAGTTTCTCTGCTGGAGCACTCACCAGAAGAATTGCAAATGCGATAGCCACCATAACTCCTACGGTAACGAGAATGGTCGCTTTGTCCGATCTTTCCCCACTACCTTGCGAGAGGTTCATGTTTTTCTCCTTTTTTATTGAATACCAAGAATAGTTAACAACAGATCATTTTTTTCTACGATGATCTAGGTCATAATATCTGTCAAGATTTTTAGGTTCTTTTTTTCAAAAGCAATGAGGTTTCTCGTCGAATTTTTGATTTATCCAACGCGTGAGATCTTTGAATATGACTTACTTTGTGGATTCTTTCTTCGGCAAGAAGATTGGCAGCTACATGGGGAGAAATTTTTTGCTCTTCAGCGATTTCAAAAGTTCTTTTAAGATTATAATAAATATTTCTTGTAAGAAGTTTGGCGCGTTCTTCAGAATATCCTTCTAATTCTAAAGAAACATTAATAAGCCCCCCAGCATTAATAACAAAATCGGGGGCATAAAGAATTCCTCTTTCTTGAAGCTTTTTTCCATCAAGATCATTTTGCAATTGATTATTTGCAGAACCTGCAACGATGCTGCATTGCAGGAGTGGTATTGTTTCTGAATTAAGAATACTTCCCAATGCACAGGGAGCAAAAATAGCACATTCTACCTCGTAGATTTTTTCTGGGCTTACAACTTCGATTCCAAATTGATCTTTTGCATCCTGCGTTATTTTGGGATCAAGGTCACATCCTATAACTTCTGCCCCTTCTTGTTTCAAAAACTCAACGAGTTTCAAACCAACATGGCCCAACCCCTGAACTGAAACCTTGAGTCCAGAAAGACCTTTTTTATTTAATTTTTTTTCAACACAAGCAAGCATTCCTTGAATAATGCCATAAGCAGTCATGGGGGAGGGATCACCACTACCCCCATGAGATTTAGAAAGACCAGTCACATAATCGGTTTCCATAAACATAAATTCCATGTCGTTAACATCGATTCCTACATCTTCACCCGTAAGAAATTGGCCTTTCATTTTTTCAATAAAAGCTCCAAAGGTTCGGAAAAGAATTTCTGATTTATCTTTTTTAGGATCCCCAATGATAACAGCTTTACCACCCCCAAAATTAAGCCCTGCAGCAGCGGCTTTATAGGTCATTCCCTTGGAAAGTCTTAGAACATCTTCAAAGGCTTCTTCCTCAGTTTTATAGGGCCACATGCGAGTTCCACCCAAGGCAGGGCCTAGGGTGGTGCTATGAATAGCAATAATGGCGCGTAGCCCTACATCAGGGTTACTACAAAAAACGACCTGCTCGTGTCCCATTTTTTTTATAAGATCAAAATTAATAGCCATTCCTAAAATCCTTTTCAGAGGATTTATCGGCATAGTAAAACAAAAAAATAAGGGAATGCCTATGATATAGGTCAGATTCAGCAGAATCTATTTATGAATTAAAAAAAGCAGGTTTTAATATGTTGAGAGATTTTGCATGGATATCAATAAACTCTTGGTCTTTCCATACTGAAAAAATACGAATGACAGTTTCTGATCGTGCCCCAATAAGAGAAGCTATTTCTTCACGAGAAAGGGGTAATTCTATATACTTTGAAGCGGTGTTTTTTGTGAATAAAGAGATAAGATGACGTAGCCTTTCTTCAACGGTATTTTCCATAAGAGCTTGAAATTTATCTTCTGCCTCCCGAAGTTCAGAGCACACTTTTTTAAGAAGTCCATAAACCAGCTCTGGTGTTGTTGCAATGAGTTTTTCTATTCCTTTTTTCTCAATGAAGCATATTGTTGTTTCATTGATAGCTTGAGCTGTGGCAAAATATTTTTCGCCAGCAAAAAAGGCACGATAACCTACAACGTCACTTCCTTGGGCTAGACGAACAATATGTTCTTTACCACCTTCTGAGGTTTTAAAGACTTTGATAAGACCTGAAAAAACACAAAAAAGACCATGGGGTGTATCTCCCTCGTGAAAAATAACCTCTCGTTTTTTATAGGTTTTTGTTATTTTATAATCCTTGAGATACTGAAGTTGAACGTCTGAAAGAGCACAGAAAATACTGTGTTGACGGGGGTGACATTGGCTACAATCAATGGAACGTTTAATTTCCATGGAGCTTTGTCTATATCACGAGTGGGTTTTTGATTCAAATTTTTTGATAGCATCACTAAAAAAAGAGGGAAGTTCCACTTGTTCCCATTTTTTGGATTAAGGGCAGCAGAGGTAATGTTGCCTTGAGCAACTAATTAGAAACCAGCAGGTCCGTATAGCTCAAAAACCGATATGATGCGTAGGCGCGAAAGCAGGCGAGGAGCAATGGTAACGGATAAAGCCGACCG
>CAYJUJ010000171.1:0-3870 GCA_964373325.1 uncultured bacterium | reverse complement strand
CTTATCAATATCGGCACAAAAGTTTTCATACTTGCCAGCTGATCCCGGAAACCCCCAACTATTAGAATGAATTCGTGCTCCATCTGCATAAGATTTTTTAAATAAAAGCTGAATATTGGCAGGAGGAAGCATAGCTCCAAAGCCTGTCGTTAAAGATTGAACAACAAGTTTAGCGCCATAAGCTGTACCTTGTATCTTCCCTTGAGAAACCCGGCCATCCCCTGCAATAGAGCCTGCCACATGAGTGCCATGCCCCATGGGATCACCCCATGAGCTACTAAACAAACCCTCTGCATAACCTTTAAGAATTCTATCGTGAAGATCAGCATGTAAAGTATTATCCATTTTGCCCTGTGATAAGCCTGTATCAGCAAAAGCCACAACTTGATTTTTTCCCGTAATGCCAAGGCGGTAAATAGTGGTAGAATTCAAAATTTTTGAGCCACTTTCATAGCCGGTTAGTTTTGAATAATCTCCTTCAGAGGGTGCCTGATTGATTTCTTCTTGAGGTACAACATAATTTAAAAGTTGTGGATGTTGGTATTTTTCAATCCATTCCACTTCCTCTAAAGAGGCTAACTCATAAATGAGCCCCTTTTTAATTTGAGCAATAATAACATCTTCAAAAATACCTTGAACTTGAGCCTCTTTGATTTTTAAGAAATCAAGAATTTTATCTTTCTTAAAAGATTGAAAAACCCTAATTGAAACAAGAAGTACTTCCATTTCATCGAAAACACTCACTGGGGTTATGGTGTCTCCAATCTTGTAAGTAAAAGAATAGGGTTCAACCCAAGAAGCCAATTTTTGAGAGGTAATATATTCCAACTGCTCTTGTGATAAGGAAAGAATAAGAGAATTTTCAGGGATATAAGAGAGAATTTTAATACCCCTTTTTATTAAATTATTTTTTAGTTCTTGAGTCACATGGGTTTTAAACTGGATAAGAAGATTTTTAGTTTCAAAGGGAGCAATAGTGATAGGTGCAGCTCTAAAAACATCTTCTCTTAATTTTTCTGGATCAAAACTTTTCTTTTTAAGATAGATGGGAGCCGAATAAAGAGACGCGAAAGTGATACTACTTACAACAGCTACTACCACTACAAGGGACTTCTTGAGCATAAAGCCTCCTTATAAAAGAGTTTATGTAGTACTGCTTTTTAAAAAAAGATGAACGTAGATCCGCTGCTTTTCTTTCTTACACTTGCACTGATTTTAAATGATTTTTTTTGAAGAAAAATTCTAACGGAACCACAACAACGATCACTCACAAAAAAAACTACATCACACTTTATGCAACACGTCAATAAAAACAGGGTTAAGATTTAAGGGGCAAGAGCTTACCACTTATTTAAGTGCCTTGATCCCACGAGGTAAGATATTTTTCTTGTTCTTTGGTGAGTTGATCAATGTGAACATCCATCGATGCAAGTTTTAAACGTGCAACCTCTTGATCAAGATGAAGAGGAACAGGATAAACTTTTTTCTCTAGTGTTTTTCCTTTTTGGGTCAAATATTCAATAGACAGAGCCTGATCTGCAAAACTCATATCCATAACACTTGCTGGGTGGCCTTCTGCAGCTGCCAAATTAATAAGACGCCCTTCTCCTAATACATAAACACGCTTTCCATTTTTAAGCTGATATTCTTCTACAAAAGGTTTTACTGTTTTCTTAGACTTACTCATTTTTTCAAGCCCTTCAAGATCAAGCTCTACATTAAAATGCCCAGAATTAGAAACAACAGCCCCATCTTTCATGTGCTCAAAATGCTCTGTGCGAATAACATGATAATCTCCAGTCACGGTGCAGAAAAAATCACCTTTCTGTACAGCTTCTGCCATAGGAAGCACTTCATACCCATCCATCACAGCTTCCAGCGCTTTTAATGGATTCACTTCTACAATAACAATACGTGCCCCCATTCCATGGGCTCGCAGAGCTAATCCTCGTCCACACCAACCGTAACCGCAAATAACAAAAGTAGATCCTGCTAAAAGACGATTTGTTGCGCGAATAATTCCATCCACTGTGCTTTGACCTGTACCATAACGGTTATCAAAAAAATGCTTTGTCTGTGCATCGTTAACGGCAATAATAGGATATTGTAAAATATTTTCACTGGCCATACTTCTTAAACGAATAACCCCTGTTGTTGTTTCTTCTGTTCCACCAATAATGGATTCTAAAACTTTTTTACGAGAAGTGTGAATAGTAGAAACAAGATCAGCCCCATCATCAAGTGTAAACTGAGGATTCACATCTAATACGGAATTAATATGCTGATAATAAGTATCTTTATCCTCCCCTTTAATAGCAAAAACAGAAATACCATGGTCTTTGACTAATGAAGCAGTTACATCATCTTGAGTACTTAAAGGATTGGAAGCACAAAGATAAACTTTAGCACCACCATCTCTTAAGGTAATAGCAAGATTAGCAGTTTCTGACGTGACATGAAGACAAGCTGCAATGGTTTTACCCTTAAAAGGCTTTTCTTTTAAAAATCTTCTCTGGATAGATTGAAGAACGGGCATAGATAATCGTGCCCATTCAATTCTACTTTTACCAAGAGAGCTTAACTTTTCATCTTTAATATCAAATGGAATCGCCATAAATTATACCTTGAGCATTTCTTGGAGATCTTTCACAATATCTGTTTTTTCCCATTTAAAGTCTTTGTCACTACGACCAAAATGTCCATAAGCTGCTGTTTTTCTATAAATGGGACGAAGAAGATCAAGATAAGAAATAATATCTCTGGGTTTCAAGCTTACAATTTCTCGAAGTGCTGTTGCAATTTTAACTGGTGAGATTTTCGCAGTTCCAAAATCTTCAACCATGACAGAAACAGGATCAGCTACCCCGATTGCATAAGCCAACTGGAGTTGGCAACGAGAGGCGAGCCCTGCCGCAACCACATTTTTAGCTAAATAACGAGCCATGTAAGCAGCACTTCTATCTACTTTGGATGGATCCTTTCCTGAAAAGGCACCACCACCGTGACTGCCATGTCCACCATAAGTATCTACAATAATTTTTCTTCCTGTAAGCCCGCAATCGCCTTGCGGCCCACCTATCACAAACCTTCCTGTTGGATTCACATAATAAATAGTATCTCTATCCAAAAATTCCGCTGGTAGAGTTTTTTTGACAACCTCTTCAATAACCCCTTCTTGAATTTCGTCATGAGAAACAGAAGGCGAGTGCTGAGCTGAAATAACAACTGCTTGAATACGCACAGCTCTTCCATCTTGATACTCAACAGTCACCTGGCTCTTTCCATCAGGTCTTAAAAATGGAAGTGTTTTACTGCGACGAGCTTTTGCCAAAGCTAATGTAAGTTGATGAGCATAGTGAATGGACATGGGCATAAGCTCCTTTGTCTCATCACAAGCATAACCAAACATAAGCCCTTGATCCCCTGCCCCTTGTTCTTTGTTCTTGCTAGGATTAACACCCATAGCAATGTCAGGAGATTGTTTATCAAGAGAAGTAATAACGGAGCATGTTTTATAATCAAACCCCATTGTGGCATCGGTATAGCCAATGTGTTTAATAGTATCCCGCACTACTTCTGGAATATCGACATGTGCTTTTGTAGTAATTTCACCTGCAACAACGGCCATGCCGGTTGTTACTAAAGTTTCACAGGCTACACGAGAATTTTTATCTTGGGCCAACATAGCATCAAGAACTGAATCTGAAATTTGATCGGCAATCTTATCAGGATGGCCTTCTGTTACCGACTCTGACGTAAAAAAATAATTTCCTTTCTTCACAACATTCTCCTTTCCTAACTACATGTAACTGCACTCGAAAAGAACAACGTAATGTTGTTTAAAAAGATAGTCAAGACAGGTTTTTTAAT
>CAYJUJ010000170.1:0-3872 GCA_964373325.1 uncultured bacterium | reverse complement strand
CGTCTCACAGCGCGATCTGTCCAGCGTATCGTCGAGAAATATGTCAGAAAAGCTAGGGATTAATCGAATCAAAGCAAGAGAATCTCGCGATACTTCTGAAAGAAAAAAAGAGAGGCGCAGCCCCCCACATCCTCGCTGGAAATGGCACGGACGCTAAAGTTTTCTGTTAAGAAATAAATCTTGCGCGCTATAGCGCTCTCTGTTACTCCAAATCTGCATGAAGGCTGTTGTGAAATGTTGGTATCTTCTCTTCATTATTTTCCTCCTTCCCCTCTCGACCTTTGCTGAAAGACAAGTCGTTCTAAAACCCATTGATTTAAGAGCATTTCCGAGCCCTATGGCTTCTACTGATGGCATGAACGATCTCTTTCCTTTGACTAACGCAGAAGTAATATACGGAAGCTACCAAAGAGCTCCTTCAAAATTTAAACAAAGAGTTACCCTTCATAATTTTGCCTTCACTCTGGGGAAAATTGATGAATTTATAAGTAGCATCCCTCCTGAAAGACTCACCTCCATTATTCTTGAGTGGTGGGGATTTCATGGCAATGTTCCAGAAAGAGGACCAAGAATAGCACAAGGTTTACCAGAAACCGCCCATGCAATTGTAACCCTTCATGTTTACCTAAGATTTTGGCAGCTTAAACTTTTACTTACCCAAAGAAGATATTTCAGACTGGATCCCCACCCTTATATTACCGAAGCCTATGCCTTTCGCTATTATCTTTTCTTTAAAGCTCTTTGCAGAATGGCTGAGCTTCGAGGCTGGACAGGTGTGTTACACCAATTTTCTCCAGACACCCTCAAAAAGTTTGAAGAGGGTCTTTTAAATTATACATGGGGGGATTTAAGAATTTTGGGGAATTGGGCTCACAAAAAAACTTCCGAAAAAGCATGTGAACCTCTTAGACAAGGTAGTATGAATCCCTGGGAGCGTGCCTTTGCTTTAACCCCAATTTATGAAAGTCTTATAGAGCATGGGAAACATTCCGAATCTAAACCAGAAATCTCTTTTGTTCATCTGGGCCTATCAGAACATATTTATGTAACTAGTGGAGATCAAAAACCTAAACTTGAATCTCTTATTTTTACCTCCGCTATAGGTCTTAAGTACATTTCAGCAAACTTACCCGAAGAACATTTAAGGTGGGTCATTGATCCTTCCATATCAGCAGAGCCACTTCCCATGGACTTTTGGCATATTCTTGTTCGAAGACGTCTCTACTTATTGGGATTGAAACGTGAAGTACATCTAAGTTTTGCCTTCTCAGACTCTAATCTTCCCCCTTCGGTTCATGATATTTTAGGTACTAGAACATGGGGGGAAGTAGAAGGCAAATCAAAACCTGTTTTTGATCCAGATCCAATTCTTTCAAAGCAAAAATTTCAAGAAAGAGTTTTTGAAAAATTAGGTCTAACCCCAGAAGCATTTGCAGCAAGAAGTCGTCTTTACTATCTTTTCTATCAGCATTCACCCTCTCCACAACTTCTTTCTCCATTTAACGCAGTTCATCGGGAAGAAGAGCATGTATTTCAAGAGCTTACAAATAAAACAACTCTGATTCGTTTTTCGAAAGATTTTTTACAGGAAATGGCTAGTTGGATTGCTTCTTTAGAATTAGATCCAGCAAAAGTTGTAGAAATTTATGCTCAAAAACTACAAAGTGAAACTACTTTTAAAAGACCAGAAATTGCATTTATGGAAGCTATTTCCGAAACCCATCTCTCCCCTTCTAGTCCAGTGCTTTCTGCTTCTGCTTTTGACAGGGGTGCTGGTAAAGGTGAAAGTATAGTTCCCAATACGCGACCAACAGATGTAAAAGATAAAGATCCTAAAAATCCAGATAAATTAGATCGAGGCAAGCCGCGTCGTGGAAAACCATTTAAAAAATAAGGCCTTGCACTTTGCACATAAATTCTTTACAAAAATAGATTATGCGCCTGTAGCCGAAGTTATATTTGGCAACGTCAGGCCAAATATAACGAGTCCTGAGAAACTCTTCATTGGGACTCTCACGAAGGATCTCCATGTACTGGGGAAAGATTTGGTTGAGGTAAAAAATAGATTGTGCGCCTGTAGCTCAATTGGATAGAGCAACAGATTTCTAATCTGTAGGTTGCAGGTTCGATTCCTGCCAGGCGTAAATTCCTTTAGTTTGACAACCCCCACAAGCAGTTCTAGCATTTCAAAAATGCATGTTTCTATCGTCATTCCTGTTTATAACGAGGAAGAAAACATTCCCGTTTTAGGATCAAAACTTATTTCAACCATGAATCAAGTAAAAGAAAATTATGAGATCTTATTCATTAATGATGGAAGCTCTGACCAATCTTTTGAAAAACTAATGGAATTAAAAAAAAAATATCCTCATACTATCAGGGTTCTTTCCTTCCCCAAAAACCATGGCCAGTCAGCAGCTTTTCAAGCTGGCTTGACTCGCGCCCGGGGTGAAATTCTAGTAACGCTTGATGCCGACCTTCAGAATGACCCTTCAGATATTCCTAAACTATTAGAAAAAATAAAAGACTACGATATGGTTTGTGGAATCAGGCAAAAACGAAAAGATAGTATTGTGAGAAAAGTTTCTTCTAAAATTGCTAATAGAATTAGAAACCGTTTTACTCAAGAAAATGTTACTGATGTGGGTTGTTCTCTTCGTGCATTTAGAAAAGAGCTTGTCAAAAACCTTGTTTTTTTCAATGGTTTTCACCGCTTTTTTCCAACACTTGTAAAAATGAATCAAACTGAACAGAATAAAATTAAAATTATTGAAGTTCCTGTTTCTCACCATCCGCGCCAACATGGTAAATCAAAATATGGTATTAAAAATCGCCTCTTTAGATCGCTCTATGATTTAATGGGCGTTCAGTGGTTACAAAGTAGAAAAATATCTTATGAGGTGAATGAAATAAAATAATGAAGTTAGATTTTTGGATTATACTTGGTTTTTCTGCTCAGTTGTTATTTTCCTTAAGGTTTCTTGTTCAGTGGATTGTTTCTGAAAAAAAAGGACAAAGTGTTATTCCCACAAGTTTTTGGTATTTAAGTTTTTTTGGCTGATTTCTTCTTTTCATCTATGCCCTCTATAGAAAAGACCCTGTCTTTATTCTAGGGCAAGGAATGGGGCTTCTTGTTTACTGTCGAAACATTATACTTATCTGGAATAAAAAAAGAAACACTCTTTTGTCATCCCGGAAGCGCGATAGCGCTATCCGGGATCCAGTGTTTTCAAGTGATATTGAAGCAAACTAAAACTGATAAAAGTAGCTTAGCATGATGAGATCACGTTTATAACCAAAAATAGGGCGATTTGAAAAAGCTCTTATATAAGAGTAGCTTAACGAAGATGAGCTTACATTTGTCCAGTTTTTAAATATTCCAACTTTAGCAGTACCAGTTGTGATATGCCTGTTGACAAAGTATTTTTGCTGACGCGCATTCAGTGCTAAATCAAACTTCCAACTTGGAAGAAAGGTATAATTAAAACCCGCGTTTCCAATGTAACCAAGATAATCAAAGGTTTTTCCACGTGTAAGGCCATGATTAATTCCTGCTCCCAGTGTATATTTTAACTTTTTACCACTACTATAAAGGTAATTGACTGCAGAGGCTGCGAGATTAATACCATCTCTATTGTCAATAGGGTTGCCACCAGCTGGAAAATTAGAAATAGCACTGTGAAGTTGAAAATCAGTGGAAAACTGAGAAACCCAACTTTTTAAATAACTCACATCTCCAGAAACACTTGTATTAACCAATCTAAAGCTATGCCCACTTGTGGGATCTCCGCTATAGGGACGTGTGACACTGATATCAAAAGTAAGTGTATCCTGTACGTTATTGTCTCTTTTAATGACTTTAGAGAAAATAG
>CAYJUJ010000169.1:0-3872 GCA_964373325.1 uncultured bacterium | reverse complement strand
GCCTGATCAGCCTTTTGTGTTACTTCCAATTTAGATCCTGACCCTTTTGCAAATAAATCTGGCTGAATGATAGAAATATTTTCTAATGGTGTTTGGTTCTGATCAATAATCACATAATCAACTAATTCAAGGGCTGCCAAATTAAGCGCTCTTAAATCTTGTGGAATATGGGGGCGATACTGACCTTTAGCAATATGTCGATCTGCTGTTAAACTTGCCACTAACATATGTGCTTTACTTTTTGAATAAAGCAAGTGTCTTAAATGCCCTGGATGAATAACATCAAACACCCCATGACACATGATCACTTTTTGCTTGCGAGGAAAAGGGCCTATCATTTCCCTTAGCTCTTTGGCTGTTTTAATTTTATGTCTATATCTTTCTAAAAAAAAGTTTTTCATGAGTCTAAATATTTAAACCAGGTTTTGGTAGCTTTTTCAATGGATTGTGGTGTCCACAAGGGTGCCTCTTTCCAGTTATCTATTTCAGCCATCATTTTTTTCACACCATCTTTAAAAGAAACAGTAGGCTCCCAACCTAGTTGCGACTTTATTTTTGAAATATCCGCCCAAGTACAATGAGGCTCTCCTGGCCTTTTAGGAATGTAAACTACATCTCCGCCAATAAGCTCCACCAAGTAATTTATTGATTGAGGATTACCCGCACCTAAATTCCAAACCTCTCCACTTAATTCTGTTTGTGCTGCACAATAAAAAGCTTTTGCAACATCTGTTACATAAACAAAATCACGCAATTGAGTTCCATCCCCTACAACTGTAAAAGGTTGATTATCAAGTTTTTGTTTAAAGAAAACTCCAAAAACTGCTCCATAAGCACCTGTCGTTCTAACACGAGTTCCATAAGCATTAAAAATCCTAATCGAATTAACAGGAAGCTTATAAATCTTCCCCCAGTGAAAAACAGCACACTCCCCTAAATATTTTGAAAGAGCATAAGGATACTGAGGTGCTATTTTATGATCTTCAGTTGTTGGGGTTTCTGCCAAGCCGTAACAGGAAGAGGAAGCCGCATAGACTAGTTTTTTGACTCTATAATTTCTTGCACACTCTAAAACACGAACAGTTCCTTGAATATTTGTTTCCATATAATCAGTTGGATTTTCAATAGAAGGAACAATGTCTCCAATTCCTGCAAAATGAAAAACGAAATGAGCATCTTTAAAAATCTTTGAATCAGGTTTTAAATCACAAACACTCATCCATTCACAAGATAAATCAGAAGAATGAGACAGGTGAGAAAGATTTTTCTTATGCCCTCCACTCAAATTATCAATAACTCGAACTTGATACCCCTCCTCTAAAAGGAGATCAACCATATGACTTCCTATAAAACCAGCACCCCCTGTCACAACTGCAACTTTTTTATTTGATTTTTTCATCTGACGTGAAGTTTCTTAAGATGTTTCACATTATAGTACCAATCATTTTCCATGCTGTTTGGAACCTTACCTTCTTTGTAAGCTTGACACAACCCTTGTACAGCATCTTCAAGCCCATATTTAGTTTCAAATCCAATCTCTTTTTTAATTTTATCTGAATTAATGTGATAAGAACGAGGATCATTCGTTGGCGTTGTTTCAAGTTTAATTTCACCCTTTTCAGGAAATTCTTTCTCAACAATTTTTTTGACAATCTCTGCAATATCTCCAATTGCAAAGTTTTGATAACCCGCATTAAAAGTTTGCCCCTTGATTTTTTCGTCAGGAACTCTCAAGAGAAGTTCATATAAATCACACATATCTTGAACATGAATGTTGGGGCGAAGCTGTGAACCACCAAAAACTTTAATTTTCCCATTTGAAATAGCATGATTAGTTAAAATATTGACTGAAAGATCAAGTCTTAACCTTGGTGCATAACCACAAACTGTGGCTGGCCTAATTGTTACGCAAACAAAGCGATCATCTTGATGCTTAAATACAAGTGGCTCGCACATGCCCTTATATTTATTATAAAGAGTCAAAGGAACCAAAGGATGCTCTTCTGTTACTTCATCTGCATCTGAAACCCCATAAACAGAGCTTGTTGATGCGTTAATAAAGCGTTTTATTCCAGCCCTTTTTGCAGCTATTACAAGTGGTTCAAATGCTTCTAAATTAATCGAGGTACTCAGCGACTCATCTAATTCAAAACTTGCATCATTCGAAATACAAGCTAAATGGATAATTGCATCTTTTTTTTGACAGGCTTTTTCAAAATGTGCAGTGTCTCGAATATCCCCTTTTATAATTTGTAAATGAGGATGATTTTTCGGTAAGAAATGATCCCCAAAAAACAAAGTATCATAAACGGTTACATGATAACCTGCCTTTAAAAGTTGAGGGGTCAGTCGACTGCCTACATACCCCGCTCCACCTGTAACAAGCACATTTCTAAATCTAGGATTCATTTTAATAAGAATTAGCAAATGCGTGTCCAGAATGGCAAGTTTTAAATGTATAAGGAAGTGGCGATGACACAATAATTGCTCAAGAAATAATCATAATAAAACTAATCGATTTTTGGACAGTCCATTTTTATATTTCTAACTTTATCATCTGCCACCAGGGGATGACAGAAATATCACTTCTTTCTTGAGTCGAATCGCCACCATAGATTAATAGCGGTTTTTTATGAAGATTGGCGCCAAGACTTGCATAGAATTTTAATCCAGTAAAAAAATCGGAATTTATCGTTTGTCCTGCTTTAATTTCAATGGGCCACACGGCTTGACCATAGTCCAAAATCAAGTCAACTTCATGGCCAGTATGATCTCTGAAGAAATAGAGATTGCTGTCTTTTATTTGGTTGCAGCGTTTTTTAAAAAACTCCGAGATAACAAAATTCTCAAATAAGGCTCCTCGCAGTGGGTGAGTATTAAGTTGTTTCTCGTCTTCGATACCTAAAAGATAACAGGCTAATCCCACATCATAAAAGTATAGTTTTGATGATTTTGTTACTCTTTTTTTGAAGTTATGAAAATGAGGTGCAAGACGAAAACAAATATAACTCGCTTCAAGAATAGAAAACCATTGAGTTGCCGACTTATGGTCAATACCAATTTCGTTTCCTAACAAGCTAAAATTGGTAAGTTGACCGATGTGTCCAGCACAGATTCTAAGAAATTTTTGAAATTGTGAGAGGTCTTGAATGGCACGAATATTTCTGAGATCTCTTTCAACATAGGTTGCTATATAAAAAGAGTAAGCCTCATGAGCTTCCAGTTTTTGATCATAAATTCGAGGATAGAAACCTTTATAGATTAAAGAATTAAGCGAGTTGAGATCTGGCTTTATAAGTTTTGCATTTATGAGTTCTTCTACCGACAACGGAAGCAGTTTTGCAATTGCAGTTCGCCCTGCTAGTGACTGATTTACAGCATCTATGACTTCTAACTGCTGGCTACCCGTGATAATAAATCTGCCATTTTTTTTAGGAAACTGGTCTACTATAACCTGAATATATGAAGGTAAGTCTGGGGCTCTCTGTATTTCATCAATAATAACTCCTTCTGGTACTTGTCTGAGAAAACTTTGGGGATCATCCGTGGCAAACCTCAACGTTTGAGGATCTTCAAGGTTGAAACATGGCAGGTCTGGAAAAAGGTTTCTAACGAGAGTTGTTTTACCCGACTGACGAGGACCGGTTAATGTCAAAACAGGGTATTGTTCAAAAATCTTCTTAAGCTTAAGTGATATCGATCTCTCAATCATACCAATATGTTAGCATGATCTGTGCAAATTGGGAATATAAATCCCAATTTGCAAGCTACATACCCCGTTCCCACCCGTAATCCAGAATGGCAAGTTTTAAATGACAGTTTTAAATGTATAAGGAAGTGGCGATGACACAATAATTGCTCAAGAAATAATC
>CAYJUJ010000168.1:0-3885 GCA_964373325.1 uncultured bacterium | reverse complement strand
AAAGTCAAGAAAAAACCACAATTTTATAGACATGCGCCCCCCTTTAATATGCATTTTTATTATTTCTTATCGGAAGACAGGACAAAACACTGTAGTTCTTTAAATGAGGCCTAATTGGACTTTGGCGGCTTCGGACATGCGGTCTTGACCCCAGGGAGGTTCAAAAACCATCTCGATATCAACAACCCTTATTTTAGGAATTCTAAGCATCTTATTTTCTACATCTGATTTAAGAACATCGCCCATTCCACAACCAGGAGATGTTAGGGTTAATTTGATTACAACTTTATATTCATCTCCAGAAGTTGCCACTAGTTGCACGAAATAAACAAGGCCTAGATCAACAATATTAACTGGAATTTCTGGATCATAACAAGTTTTAAGTTCTTTCCACACCTCTTCTTCAATAGCACTTTGATGAGTAGGTGCGCTTTCATTCGATTTTGCTTCTGGAGGTTTTTGCCCCAAAGCATCGGCATCACGACCATCGATTCTTACCATTTGCCCTATATTAGTAGTAACTGTAAATGTTCCACCCAAAGCTTGTGTAATCACTACTTCCATTCCTTTTGATAAAACCGTCTTATCACCACTGGGTATTGCAATGGCCTCACAATCACGGCTAAGTTTTATATATTCTTGACTCATCATTAATGTTACTCCGTAGTTACAACTTCGTGATTATTCTTAAGGGCACTTTTGAGTGTATGCCACGCAAGGGTTGCACACTTCACTCGAGCCGGAAATTCTTGAACTCCTTCAAAAACAGCAAGTTTTCCAAGAACTGGCTCCTTCTCTAATTCTTCTGCCACCTCACCTGTTACTAAACTGTGAAATTTCTTAAAAAGCACTTCAACATCAGAAACTTTTTTTGATTTTAAACACTCTGTTAAAAGTGAAGCAGAGGCTGTTGAAATAGCACAACCTGAACCTTCAAAACTTAAATCCTCTACTTTTCCATGATCTAATTTGACATAGATCACCACTTTATCACCACAAAGCGGATTATATCCCTCTCCTTGACTCGAAGCTTGACTAAGCTTATGAAAATTCCTGGGATGCTTTGAGTGATCAACAATAACGTCTTGATAAAGATCTCTTAGAGACATTATTTAAAAACCTCCAACACCTTATAAAGCCCTTGAATGAAATGATCAATTTCCTCTTTTGTATTATAAATTCCAAATGAAGCCCTGGCTGTTGCAACAACCCCAAAACGATCCATTACAGGCTGCGCACAGTGGTGCCCTGTTCGAATGGCAATACCCTCTTGATCTAAAACTGTTCCGATATCGTGAGGATGAATACCATCCATTACAAATGAAAGAATGCTCGCTTTTTCTTCTGCCGTACCAATAAGTTTTACATGAGGTACTTTTTTAATTTCTTTCGTTGCGTAAGATAACAACTCTTCTTCATAAGCTTTTATATTTTCAATACCAATACGCTTGATGTAGTGAAGTGCAGCCCCTAAACCAATAACCCCAGCAATATTTGGAGTGCCTGCCTCAAACTTAAAAGGAATCGTGTTATAAATAGTCTTTTCAAAGGTGACTGAACTAATCATATCCCCCCCACCTTGGTAGGGAGGCATTTCTTCAAGTAGTTTTGCCTTTCCATAAAGCACGCCAATTCCTGTTGGGCCATAAACCTTGTGCCCTGAAAGTGTATAAAAATCACAATCAAGCGCTTGAACATCCACTTTTAAATGAGCTGCTGCCTGAGCCCCATCCACAAGGACTGGAATATGATGTTCATGAGCAATCTCAACTATTTTGCGAAGAGGCGTAATAGTACCAAGAGCATTAGAAACATGGGTTACAGCTACTAATTTTGTTTTTGAATTCAAAAGTTTTCTGTATTCATCCATAAGAAGCTCTCCACTATCATTAACAGGAATAATTCGAAGAGTAGCTCCTTTCTCCTCACACAAGATCTGCCAAGGTACGATATTTGAGTGATGCTCTATATTAGAAATAACAATTTCATCTCCTTTTCTAACATGCACTCTTCCAAATGTTTGAGCCACAAGATTAACAGCCTCTGTCGTACCTCGTGTAAAAATAATCTCACGAAATTCTTTAGCATTAATAAATTTTTGAACCTGGACCCGCGCCTCTTCAAAGGCACGAGTCGCTTGCTCACTTAAATAATGAACCCCTCGATGAACATTTGAATTTTCACTTAAGTAGTAGTTCGTGAGGGCTTCAATTACATTTTTAGGTTTTTGAGTTGTCGCGGCATTATCAAAATAAACTAAAGTCTTCCCGTGAACTTTTCTTTCTAAAATAGGAAAGTCTTTTCTTATTCTTTTAACATCGTAAAAAGTCCCAGGATAAGGTTCTAGGTTTTTAAAAATAGGAGTGTTTACTTTCATAAAAATACCCTTTGCCCCAAATATTCTCTAAGAGCGCTTGACCGAACACCATTGATCACATCACTTGCAAAGGCATGAACTAACATGCCCCTTGCCTGCTCGAAGCCAATTCCACGAGACATCATGTAAAAAAGCGCACTTTCATCAAGCTGCCCTGTTGAAGAACCATGGGTACACTTCACATCATCTGCGTAAATTTCAAGATGAGGTTTTGCATAAACGGTAGCATCCTTGGATAAAAGTAGGTTTTTATTTTCTTGATGAGCATCTGATTTTTGTGCATCCTGTCTTACAAAAATCTTGCCATCAAAAACTCCTTCCGATCGATCATCCAAAACCCCTTTATAAACCTGGTGACTTGTGCATCTTGGTTTTTGATGATCAACCACAATATGGTTATCCATGTGTTGAGAGCCCTCTGGCTTAAAAAGACCAACCAATCTAGACCTTGCCCCTTCTTCTTCAAAAAGATCTATAATGTCATTCCTCGAAAGACTTCCACCTAATGAAAAGGAATGAGAGGAAAAAGAGCTCTCTTTTTTTTGATGTATTTCAAGTCGGCCCATATGAAATGCTCTTAAACCCTCCTCCTGAATGAGAGTGTGATCAACGAGAGCCCTCTCTCCTACAATAACTTCGGTCACTGAATTCGTAAAACCTACCTTATCTTGAATACCTCCATAACTTTCAACGAAGGTGAGTTGACTATTCTCTTCTGTAACAATCAAATTACGTATATAAGATGCACTATTTTCTTTGCTCCCCGATGAAATAAAAAGAATATGAATAGGATCTTCTACAACAACCCCTTTTGGAACATGAATAAAAACACCATCTTTGAAAAAAGCAGTATTCAAAGCTGAAAAAATATACTCTTTGTAATCAAGGTCTAGATTTAAATAAGGTTTCACTTTTAAAGGCTCTGTTTGAAGAGCTTCACCAAGACTTTTCACTACAACTTTTTGAGAAAAATTGTTTACACTCGATAATTTTTCAGAGAAAAAACCATCTACAAAAACAAGCCTATGACACTTTAAGTTTGGAATGGTAAATTTTTCTATATCCCTTTTTTCAAGCTGAAATTCTTCTTTTTTTTTAAGAGTTTCAAAGGTAATTTTAGTTAAAGGAGTAACATTATTATACTTCCACGCCTCCTGTTTCGGAGTTGGGTACCCCACCTCTTTAAAAAGATGAAAGGCTTTTGTTCTTAGATTTTCAAGCCAAGCTTGTTCTTTCATGGAAAAGCTCCATAGCCCTTACGCTCAAGTTCAAAGGCTAAATGTTTATCTCCCGACTGAACGATTTTACCTTGAGATAATACATGAACTTTGTCTGGAACAATGTAATTCAAAAGACGCTGATAGTGAGTAATAACAATCATAGCTCGATCGGGGCTTCGTAACGCATTAACACCATTAGCCACAACTTTGATAGCATCAATATCAAGACCCGAATCTGTCTCATCGAGAATAGCAAGCTTTGGTTCTAATACTGCCATTTGAAAAATT
>CAYJUJ010000167.1:0-3891 GCA_964373325.1 uncultured bacterium | reverse complement strand
ACTTTATTTTTAAAAGGAAGTTGCGATCGGTGAAAGTTTGCGGGTCCTGCCGCCTAATTTAGGTTTAAGTGGTAAGTGATAAGGGTTAAGCTTAACCCTTGCCCCTTAAGCCTTAACCCTATTTTTGCTCATCGCAACGACTATATAAGCGTATTCCAAAAGTTTCTCCCTCTGTCATCCCCGCACTTAATTGGAAGCGGGGATCCATACCTTTTAAATACTGGATCCCGGATAGCACAGTAGTGCTTCCGGGATGACACGGTAGTGTCACTTTTGGAACACATACCTTTTAAATAATTGGGTGGAATTGAAGTGTGTAGAGTTTGTGGTACAAGCCCTTTCCTTCGAGAAGGCTCGCATGCGAGCCTTCCTCAAGAATTTGGCCCTTGTTAATAACAATAATTCTATCTGCATTCTTAATGGTTGAAAGCCTGTGCGCAATAATAAGTGAAGTTCTATCTTGAGTTAATTTATCCAATGCAGCTTGAATAAGAAGTTCTGTATGAGTGTCGATGTTAGATGTTGCTTCATCCAAAATAAGTACTGGTGGATTAAAAGCAAAGGCTCTGGCAAATGAAATAAGTTGCCTTTGACCTACGGAAATATTAGCCCCTTTCTCTGCAAGTTTTGTCTGATATCCATTGGATAGAGATAATATAAATTCGTGAATGCCTACTGCCTTACAAGCTTCAATAATTTTGGCTTGAGATATAGCAGGATCTCCAAGACTCACATTTTCAGAAATTGCACCTGAAAAAATAAAAAAATCTTGGCTTACTATACCAATGCTTTTTCTTAAAAAAGATAAGTTTAAATTTCGAATATCAATTCCATCTAATAAAATCTGCCCTTCTTCTATGTCATAAAGCCGTGTTGCTAGTTTCATAATGGTTGTTTTTCCTCCACCCGTTGGACCCACAAAGGCTACCTTTTCACCTGGATGAATTTTAAGGGAAATGTTGTTTAAAACAGTTTCTCCTTCTCTATAAGCAAAGGAGACATTTTTAAATTCAACCTGTCCTTGAATTTTAGATGGAGTTAGGGCTTCCGGTGATTCAGTGATCATATCATTATTGTCTAAAAGACCAAAAATTCTCTCTAAAGCTGTGAAACCAGATTGCATGATGCTGTATTTTTGGGAAAGGTCTCTTATGGGAATAAAAAATCTTTGAATATATTCTATGAAGGCCACAAGTGTTCCAGCTGTAATAATTTCTTGTACAAGACTACCCGATACAAACCATAGAATAAGGCCAATAGTTACAGATCCTAAAGCCTCTACTATTGAATAAAGAGTGGCATCATAAGTAATGTTTTGAAAATGTAATTTCATGAGTTTAGAGTTCGATTTATCAAATTCTTTAAATACATTATTTTCCTGATTAAATGCCTGTACAATTGCCATTCCATTTAAATGCTCTGCTAAGTAGGCGTTAAGAAGTCCAAGATACTTTCGGATGTTACGGAAGGCTTCTCGCATTTTTTTTCTAAAATAAATGGCAATGGTAACTAAAACAGGAACTACAATAAAGCTCGAAAGTGTCATTGAAGCGCTTAAGTAGAAGAGCATGGCAACAATGCCTATGAGCATAAAGCAGTCAGCAACAATAGAGATAATACCCGCTGTAAACATTTCTGAGAGGGATTCCACATCTGTTGTGGAACGAACAACAAGTCGCCCCACGGGTTCTCTTGTAAAAAAGCTTGATCCCAATTTTTGAAGATGTTGATAAAGGTGATTTCTTAAGTCTCTTAACGTTGCCTCTCCCATTTTTTGAAGAAGATACATTTGAAATGAGCGACAAGAGAATTCTAAACCAATTGCGAAGAGTAATAAGGCACAAATGTAAAAAAGCATGTGTGTTTGTTTAGTAGCTATAAAGCTATCAATGGCTTTTTTAACAAGAAGGGGTTGAACAAGTCCAAGTGCAGAAGTGGTAAAAACAAGAAAAAGACTTAGAAAGAGCGCCCCCTTATAAGGTCGAACATATCTCCAAAATCTAAAAAGGAGTTCTCTATCTGAAAGTTTAGATTGATGGTCCGTCATAAAGTCACACTGAGGCAACAGCCTCCAAGTTCTGAAGAGAATAAGTCCTATAGTATTGTTTTTTCTCTTTTATGAGCGCCTCATGAGATCCAGCCTCTACAATTTCTCCATTTTCAAGGTAAATAATGGAATCACAAAGCTTTAATGTTGAAATGCGATGAGAAATAAAAACCGTTGTTTTACCTTGAAGAAGATTTTTGAGATTTTTAAGGATAACCTCTTCTGTGTCGTGATCTACATGGGAAAAAGAGTCATCGAATATATAAATTTGGTGCTGTCCTATAATAGCTCGTGATAGCGCAGCTCTTTGTTGCTGCCCTCCTGAAAGAGTAATACCTTTTTCGCCAACAACAGTATTAAAACCATCCTGCATCAGATCGATGTCGTGTTTTAAATGGCTTATTGTTGTTACTTCATCGAGAATTTTTTCAGAGGGCTCTATGTTATGAGCACCAAAGTACACATTATCCTTAAGAGTTTTTGAAAAAAGAAAAGAAGATTGAGGAACATAACCTATTGTTTCACGAAGTTGTTTAAGAGAGTAATCTTCAATTGCTTTCCCATCTAATAAAATCTGTCCTTGTTTTATTTTCTCATTTCTCATGAGAAGTTGGACCAAAGTTGTTTTACCACTCCCTATTTTTCCAAGTATTCCAAGTTTAGTCCCAGTTTTAACGTGAAACGAAATATTTTTAAGAGCTGGTTTTTGATCGGAATGATATGCAAAGCTCACATTTTTGAATTCAATGTCTCCTTGAATATTACCGTCATCTTGAGCTGAAGGCGAAGGATCCATCTTCCTATCTTCAACTGTTGTTTCCAATACTTCTCGAATTCGATGGAAGGCGGATCGGCCTCTTTGGAAGACATTAATAATCCAGCCACAAGCCATGGTAGGACTTGCCAATTGTTTTAAATACATAACAAAAGCGGCAAGAGTTCCAAGGCTTAGTTTTTCTTGAATAACAAAACTACCACCCGCTACAAGTACAAAGGGTAGAATTAAGTTTGGTAAATCTCGAAAGATGGGAAAAACAAAACTATGAGCTTTCGCCAATTTTAAGTGTTTTTGAAAGTAATCCTCATTGATAACTTCAAACTCACGGGCTTTGTTTTCTTCTTGAACATAGTTTTTAATAATATGAATGCCACTAAAATTCTCTTGTATTTTGCTACTCAAAATACTCATTCCTTTTTGGACATCGCTCGAGTAGAAGAATATTTTTTTAATCAAGTTTTTAAGCACAAAAATCATAAGAGGAAATGGAAGTAAACAAACAAGTGCCAATTTCCAGCTTAGAGAAAACATCGAGGCTCCCACAAAGGAAAATGCAAAAAAAACATCAAAAAGATTAAGCGCAGCAAAGCCCACCATAGCTCGTACAGCTTGAAGATCATTGGTCGCTCGTGACATGAGGTCACCAACGCTTGTTGTGCGAAAGTATTTTTGTGGGAGAGAGAGTAGTTTTAAGAAATAACGATTTCTAATTTCGTATTCCATGAGGCGTGCGGGCTGAAATAAACAAATTCTTGAAAGCACGCGACACAGAGAAAAGGCAATAGCAGTTAAACCAATGAAAATAGCCATTTTTTGAATATAAGATATGTTTTTGTGGCTAATGGCATCGATTGCTTCTTTTAGAAAATAGGGAATTGAAACACCTAAAATGTTTGTAAGGGCTAAGAAGGTAAAACCAAGAAGGTATAGCTTCCAATTTTTGGTGATCAAAGGCCATAAATATTGAAACGTGTTATGCTTCAAAATACTTACCTTGAAAAGAGTTACGTCTTATGAGTTCATCGTTGATTTGTTTTAGGACAACGTTCTTATTAAGTGCCCAAAG
>CAYJUJ010000166.1:0-3903 GCA_964373325.1 uncultured bacterium | reverse complement strand
TTTGGCATCAACACTTCGTAACCAGTCTGGTTTTGAAGTTAGTATTATTGATAACGAAATTTATTGTTACGATGACGATAAACTGAGTGAAGTTATAAAGAAAGAATCTCCTGATATTTTAGGTTTTACAAGCCTGGTTTTAAGTAGAAACAGAACTATCAATGCTGCTCATAAAGCAGAGGCACCCTATGTTATCTTTGGGGGTCCACAACCTACTTTAGAAGCTGGTTTTTATCTTAAAAAGAAAAATTATTTTGTTATTAGAGGTGAAGGGGAAAATGTTTTTGTAAACTTTTGTGTGGCTGTTCGTGATGGTAAGCCTTTATCTGAGCTTAGGCAAATTAAAGGTCTTGCCTATTTAGATGATAATGGCCGGGTTGTGACAAATGCCCCAGAACCCTATATTCCAAATATTGATACCATACCTTTTCCAACTTATGATTTGTTTGAAATGGAGTATTACACTCACAGGTTAGATGGTGGCCGTTGTACAACAATGATGACTTCACGAGGTTGTCCTTATACTTGTGTTTATTGTTATCATATATTGAATACCAAGTTTCGGTATAGAACACCCGCTAATGTCATTGAAGAAATAAGATTTTTAGAAAAACAATATGGGATTACTCGTTTTAAGTTTTTTGATGATGTATTTACATTGAATAGAAAACATACAGCAAACTTAATGGAGGAGTTTATTAAAGAGAAGTTAGATATCCGATGGCAGATTTTAACACGGGTCAATCTTGTTGATGAGGACCTTCTCAAGCTCATGTATAAAGCAGGGTTGCGGCATATTAGCTTTGGTATAGAGAGTGGATCGCCCAATACTTTGAAGAGAATAGATAAAAGAGTTAATTTAGACCAAAATGTTAAAGCCATTCAATGGTGTCGGAAGGTAGGAATTAAGTCAAAAGCATATATTATTCTTGGCTTTCCATGGGAGACTCGAGAAGACTTTGAATACACATCCCAATTTTTGGAAAATGTAAGGCCTGATACTGCTCAAATACTTTTTGCAACACCTTATCGAAATACAGATATGGAAAAATTGGTGCTCAAGGAAGGATATGAAATTCAAGATATAGAGAGGTTAGAAAATGAACCGGATCTTACTGTTCCAACATTTGAGACTCGCCACTGGACAAGAAAAGAACTCATGGAAATGTATATTGAGACTCATTATCGCTATTTTGCAGCGGGTGGTTTTGGTAAGTTAAAAGTAAAAGATGAAGGCAAGGCTGTTTATCAGCGCTTGAGACCTCGTTTGATAAAAAACAGAGTTAAGTTTACTACGCGACGATATTTAGAACCCATTACTTATATAAATCATTATCGTGCCCTACTCGATTTAGTAAGTCGGACAAAACGGTTGGGTGTTCAAAGTCTTTGGAAAAAATACCATTCAAAGAGCTTTATTCATGAGCGGCAGTATGCTATGTTTACAGAAACCGTTAGTTACGGTGATCAGCTTGAAGGCACTCGTGTGTATCAAAAACTTTAGTATGTTATGGCTTTAGTTGCTTCCAGATTTAAAAATGACACTTTCCCAGCTTTCATCCTTACTTCTTGTTAGATTTATAAAATCTGTTTCTCCTTTTTTAGTAAGAGTAAAATTTCATTTCAAAAATCTCGAAATATGTGATATGAAAAAAATATAGTGAAAATTACAGATTTTATTAAACATCACTTTAGACACTTCAATGCAGCGACCGTTACCGATGCTGCAGAGGCTTATGTGAAGCATCTGCATGGTGGTGGTAAGATGATGATCACAGTAGCAGGGGCTATGAGTACAGCTGAGCTTGGTATTACTCTTGCCGAAATGATTCGTAAAAATAAAGTTCATGCTATTTGTTCAACAGGCGCTAACTTAGAGGAAGATATTTTTAATCTAGTGGCTCATGAACACTATGAAAGAGTACCTCATTACCGAACCCTTTCTACCCAAGATGAATTAGCCCTTTATGAGAAGGGTCTTAATCGTATTACAGATACTTGTATTCCAGAAGAAGAAGCCATGCGAAAAATTGAAAGTAAAATGCTTGCTGTTTGGAAAAATGCAGATAAAGAAAAAAAACGATATTTTCCATATGAATATATTTATTCCATTATTCGAAATGGTTCTCTCAAGGCAGATTATCAAATAGATCCAAAAGACTCATGGGTATTAGCGGCCTGTGAGAAAAACTTACCTATTTATACTCCAGGTTGGGAAGATTCCACTTTAGCTAATTTTTTTGTTTCTCATGTGATTAAAGGAAATATCTCAAGCCATGATTGTGTTAAATCGGGGGTGGAGCAGATGGTCCATTTGGTTTCATGGTATAAAGAAAACTCAAAAAATAGTTCTATTGGTTTTTTCCAAATTGGTGGTGGTATTGCGGGCGATTTTCCAATTTGCGTTGTTCCTTTGATTGCTCAGGATTTAAAGCAAGATTATCCCTTGTGGGGATATTTTTGCCAGATTTCAGATAGCACAACATCTTATGGTTCTTACAGTGGTGCGGTTCCTAACGAAAAGATCACATGGGGTAAATTAGCACCCAATACTCCTCGGTTTGTTATTGAATCAGATGCCTCTATTGTTGCTCCCCTTATTTTTGCATACGTTCTAGGAATGTAGTAAAGGAAAATTGATGTTTGGTTTAGGGCTTAGTGAAATTCTAGTTATATGTATTGTTGGAGTTCTTCTTTTTGGGGGAAGAATGCCTGAAGTGGCAAGATCTATCGGAGTTTTTGCTAGGAAAATTCAACGATTGTTTCAGGAAATCAAGTATGATATTGAGGATGAAGTTCGCAAAGGTCCCCCTAAATAGGAGAGAGTTCTATGGAAAATATGAGTTTAGCATTTATCGGAGGTTTGGGAACAACAGAAGTTCTTGTCATTGCAGCGGTTGCAGTACTTCTCTTTGGAACTAGGAAGTTGCCAGAATTAGGTCGAGGCATTGCCAAAGGTATTCAGGAGTTTAAGAAAGGGCTTCGTGATACTCCGGAAGTAGCAGATACCAAAGTTGAGCCTACTGAAAAGAAAGACCTTTAGATTTACATGTCTCAAAAAATGTCAGTTGTAGCTCACTTAGAAGAGCTAAGACGACGTCTTATCTATTCACTTCTTTTTATAGGTGGTGGTTTTCTTATAGCCTTCGCCAAGCGTCAGTTTTTCTTAAAAATAGTTACGGAACCTCATGAATGGGCTATGGAAAAGCTTAACCTTCCTACAACACTTTTCGTTTTTCGATATCAAGATAATTTTATGGCACAGCTCAAATTATGTTTTATTGTAGGGGCATTTATTGCTTGTCCTTTCATTTTATATCAAATTCTTAAGTTTGTGAGTGCAGGGCTTTATGAGCATGAAAAAAAATCGTTCCTTTTATATTTTCCTTTTTTTATTTTGTTGTTTTGTATGGGTTGTATTTTTGGATATTTCTTTTTAATTCCCTATGGTCTGGAGTTCTTAGCTTCTTTTGGTCAGGATGCAGGGCTTGTTTCAATGATGAGTTTTTCAGACTATATGACTTTCTTTTTTCTTTTAACTTTAACAATAGGGTTTATCTTTGAGCTTCCTCTTGCTATGCTCATACCCGTGTGTTTTGGTTTATTTGAGGCTTCAGAATATAAGAAAAAAAGAAAACATGCTATTTTAGGAGCTTTCATTGTAGGGGGGATTTTGACTCCTCCAGATCCTGTAACGCAACTCTTGTTAACTGGACCACTTATTTTACTTTATGAAGTAGGTTATTTCTTATCTCGTTTTGTTGAGAAAAAGCGGATGAGTTCTGTTATCCAGAGCGCGTCTCCTGTCATCCTGAGCGCGTCTCCTGTCATCCTGAGCGAGAGCCGAGGATCCCCAATAGGGGATTCTTCGGACTCGCTTCGCTCACCCTCAGAATGACAGAA
>CAYJUJ010000165.1:0-3951 GCA_964373325.1 uncultured bacterium | reverse complement strand
TTTTTGCTGTAACTACCTTATTTTTTTGTATCCTAGGTGTTTTCATTTCTGGAGAAATTATTACAAGAATATTTCCTGGTTACGGGTTTTTATATCTTGTGGATTCAGAGCTGCATCATACCCCGCGGCCCTATCTTAATATTAAGAGAGAATGGAAAGGAAAGGGGAAAAATTGGAATTATATAACTAATTCTCTAGGATGGAGGGATAAAGTAGCGAATCATGAAATTAAAAAAATAACCGAGAGGGAAAAAAGGCTTATATTTGTTGGAGACTCTTTTGTGGAGGCTTCTGGATTTGACTATGAAGAGACTTTTGTTGCCTTTGCAGAAGACACACTTTCTAAAAATGGCACCGATTTTGAAGTCTTAAATGCAGGAACCTCTTCTTATTCCCCTCTTCTTGAGTATCAGAGAATGAAACGGTTTTTTGATCAAGGATATAAAGCAGATATTGTTCTTCAATTAGTTGATCTTTCTGATTTTGCGGATGAAGTTATTTACCATAAAAGATATAAGTTTGATGAAACACAGCAATACCCTCGTTTTAAGAATTTCTGGTTTTGTTATCCGTGGGTAGTTTCTGCACTTAATTCATCTACTTTTTTTAGATTTATAGCACGCTATTTTGTATTAGGTCATTATCTGAATCATCCCTTTTTAAGGCATACCTCAGATAGTGTGGGGGCAAAAATAGCAACCCAAACTGAGAGTATTACTTCGGAAGAGTTGGTAAGTGTTAATTCATATTTAGAGCGACTTTTGAAACCCTTACCTCTTTCATTCAAGCCTAGTTATTTAGGGTGGGCTCAAGATGGCATTCAACTGCTTAGAAAAAATATAGTTAAAATGAAGAAACTTTGTGCTAAAAATGGAGCTTTATATGTTTTAGTTTACTATCCATGGCCCGTGGAACTTTATACTAAAGAAGACCCTTCTTATTATGCTTTTTTACTTCAATACTTTAAAAATATATTTGGAGCCTATAAAACATTATATGGTAACAAACCATATCCTATCCCTTCTCATTATGAAGAGTTAATGCAGTCTATTTGTGTTAAAGAAAAACTAGGCTGTATTAATCTTTATCCTACTTTTCGAGAGAAAGAACAACTTTGGCACACATTATTTACACAAGGGGATTTTCATTTTAGTGAAACGGGTCATAGAGTGGTAGGAGAAGCTTTAACCAAGGAATTCCTAAAAAAATTCGGAGAGGGGGAGATTTGAACTCCCGAGACCCTTTGGGTCTAACGGTTTTCAAGACCGCCGCTTTCAACCGCTCAGCCACCTCTCCATATTTTTCTGTCATCCCCGCTGGATCCCTGCTTCCACAGGGATGACATAGAAAACCATAAAGGCAGACGCTCCTGTTTTCAATAATAATATTATCGAGAAGAGGGATTGTTATCTTCTAAGAAAAGAGGCGGAAAATCAGGCCCTATAATTTTAAACCACATAGTTTTTTCGTGGGTTGTGCCATAATCGAGGGTCATATAATGTACGCCCCTCGGTGCTTCATCTGAATTGTGAATTTCTTCATAATGGCAGGATTTTACCAGAGCTCCATCCTGATCACGGTAAACGACATACCGTTCCGAAGCTACCACTAATCCTGTTAGTGCGAGCGTTGCGGCAATAAGTATTGTGATAAGTGTTTTGCTCATTCTTAACTAGTGATGTGAAGCAAAATTTATGCCATTTTTCTTTTAAAAAATAGGTAATATTTTCAATAAGATATAAAATAAGAAAAGAGGGTGATTTTCCTACTATGGAGTAATTTTTTCACAATTGTTCAAATAAGGTACAAGAACTTTGGGAATGGATACAGAGCCATCTTTTTCCTGAAAATTCTCCAAAATAGCAACGACCGTTCTACCTATGGCAAGCCCCGAGCCATTTAACGTATGTACAAACTGAGGTTTTGAATTAGGTTCAGGATAGTATTTAATGTTCGTGCGTCGTGCCTGAAAATCTTCAAAATTAGAACATGATGAAATTTCTCGGTACTTATTTTGTGAGGGGATCCACACCTCTAAATCATAGGTTTTAGATGCTGCAAAGCCAAGATCTCCTGTGCAAAGGCATACAACCCTATAAGGAAGTTCTAAAGCTTGAAGTAAGTTTTCTGCATCATGAGTTAAAGCTTCTAATTCTTCATAGGAGTTTTTAGGCTCTGTAAATTTGACAAGCTCTACTTTGTTAAACTGATGCTGCCTCATAAGACCCATCGTATCTTTTCCATAGGAGCCAGCCTCTTTTCTAAAGCAAGGGGTGTAAGCAGTGTATAAAAGTGGCAGGTTTTCCTTATTCAAAATGGTATTTTGATACATGTTCGTAAGAGGAACTTCTGCTGTTGGAATAAGAAAATAATCTAAACCGTCTAACTTAAAAAGATCCTCTTCAAATTTGGGGAGCTGACCAGTGCCAGTCATAGCTTGGCGGTTGACAATAAAAGGTGGCAAAATTTCTTGATAACCTCGTTTTGTATTTTGATCTAGGAAGAAATTAATAAGTGCACGCTCTAAATGAGCACCTAGTCCCTTATAAAGATTAAATCGCGCTCCTGTCATTTGAGAAGCCATTTTAAAGTCTAAAATATCTAGTTTTTGGCCTATTTCGACATGAGACAAGGGCGTAAAAGAAAATTTCCTAATATTTCCCCACTTTCTGACTTCTTGGTTCTTGGAAGAATCTTTTCCTATGGGAATAGATTCATGAGGAATATTGGGAATAAAAAGAAGCTTTTTATTTAACTCTTCTTCAATTTGAGAAACTGCTGTTTCTTGTGCTTTGACCTCTTGGGAGACTTTCTGCATTTTTTTAATTTGTTTCGAAGCATCTTTTTTTTCTTTTTTTAATTGTGCTATTTCTTGAGAGGCTTCGTTATGTTCTTGCTGTAATTTTTCCCTTTTTTGAATTTCTTTTTTCCTTTTTTCTATAAGGGGTAACACTTCTTTCAAGGGGAAAGAATCGCCCCTTTTTTCGAGAGCTTTTTGAACAGCATCGGGGTGAGTTGCCAAAAATTTAAGATCTAACATGTTTCCCTAATTTTATTAATAATATGAGTAGTGGATTGATTTTCAACATAACTTAAGGATAAAACTTTTCCCCCTCTTTTTGTAACAATATCTTGGCCAACAATATCTTTTGCGTTCCAGTCCCCGCCTTTTACAAGAATATCGGGTTGTAGTTCCTCAATAATTTTATAGGGAGTATCTTCATTAAAAGAAGTAACATAATCAACACACTCAAGTGATGCCATCATTTCAGCTCGCTCGGCAAGGGGAACTATGGGTCTATTTTTTCCTTTGAGTTTTTGGACACTTTTGTCACTATTGAGTGCCACAATCAGAAATTTCCCTTGTTTTTTTGCTTCCTGTAAATAACGAACATGGCCTATGTGGAGAAGATCAAAACAACCATTGGTAAATACAACCTGGCCCTTTAAAGTGGGTCTTGTTTTTCTAAGTATTTTTCTATCTTGTATTTTAGGGTGCATTTTTAAGTACTTTTGATTTTGTTAGCCAATCATGAAGATAGTTTTTTTCTGATGCATAAAAAAATAAAAGGGGGGAAAGAAGTATTCTTAATAAGACGCTCAAAAAACGAGGTGGAGTTTTGCTCCATCCAACCTCAAGCTGGCACATTTTTTTACCCAAACTTTGACTTCCTAAACCTTCTAGAAATCCAAAATACCCTATGTAAATAAAGAGGAAGAGAAGTGAAAATTCAACTTTGAGAGAAGAAAGATAATGGATGGAAAGATATTCACCTTCAAAATAGAAGAAAAAAGCAGCAGTTGTAGATATAAAGAGAGAATTAATAAGGGCAATCATCAGCATATCTAAGAAATAGGCATGAATTCTTTCCTTCCACGATGCTTTTTGCATATAAAGTTTAAAAGGAGCTACCTCTGTTTCAGGATTTTTTTCTTGAGGCTCGGGACCCA
>CAYJUJ010000164.1:0-4025 GCA_964373325.1 uncultured bacterium | reverse complement strand
GATCTTAAAGTGATCAACAAGAGAACCAATATCTTCTTTTCTTTCTCGAAGAGGAGAAATAGTGAGCTGAATCACATTGAGTCTATAGAAAAGATCTTCTCTAAATTTTTGTTTTTGAACGAGGTCTTTTAAGTTTTTGTTGGTAGCTGAGATCATGCGCACATCTGAATAAAGTGTTTTGGTGCTTCCTAATCTTGAAAATTCTCCGTTTTGAGTAATCCGGAGTAACTTTGCTTGAATAGATGGAGTGAGTTCTGAAATTTCATCAAGAAAAAGTGTTCCTTGATTCACAACCTCAAAAATTCCTTTCTTTTGTTGATGTGCACCTGTAAAAGCTCCTTTTTCATGACCAAAAAGTTCTGATTCTAAAAGGTTTTCAGTTAAGGCTGCACAATTTATTTTAATAAAAGGTTTAGAGTTTCTATGACTTAATTGATAAATAAGATCAGCTAGAACTTCTTTACCACATCCTGTTTCGCCCTCAATGAGTACACAAGAGTTAGAGGGTGCAACTTGATGAACAGTTCTTGTGAGTTCTCGAATATTGTTACTCTCTCCAATCATGTGGGTTGTTTCCTCAATATTTTTTAATTTTGTTTTAAGAATTTTATTTTCAAGAGTGAGTTCTTGTTTTTCAAAAGTTTTTTGCGCCGTTTTCAGAAGAAGTAAGCGGTCTAGGGGTTTTGTAATAAAATCGTACGCTCCCCATTTCATGGCCTGCACAGCTGTTTCAATGGTGCCATAGGCTGTCATCATAATGACTTCGACCTCTGGGAATTTTGTCTTTATTTTTTGCAGTACACTCATGCCGTCTTCCCCTGGCATTCGAATATCTAGAAAAACAATATGAATCCAAGTAGAAGAAAGAAGACTTAAAGCTGTTTTAGCATTGTCGGCCGTGTAACACTGATAACCCTCTAGTTCAAAAATACGTTCAAGAGATTTTAAGTTTTCTAATTCATCATCAACAAAAAGAATTTTCTTTTTCATAGTGTCATGGGTAAGCCTACTCTGAATATAGTACCTCTTGGTGTGTTGTTTTGGCACTCAATTTTTCCACCAAGTTCTTCAATAATTTGTTGGGAGAGTGTGAGCCCCAAACCTACTCCTTGTGCTTTTGTGGAATAAAAAGGAAGAAAGACATTTTTCCTTTTATCTTCTGGTATTCCCTCTCCTTCGTCCTGAAAAGAAATTTCAATCATTTTGTTTGCACTGTTGTAATGGGTTTTAATGGTAACACAACCTCCTTCAGCCATCGATTCCCCGGCATTTTTAAGAATATTCAAAAATGCTTCTTTAAGTTGAAGGGGGTCGCATGTAAGCGAAGGAAGGGAAGTATCAAATTCTTTAAGGATAGTAACTTTTTCATCTTTGTAAAAGGAACATAATTCCTTAAGAAGATTATTAATTTCAATCTTTGTTTTTTGAGAGGCTGGCATTTTTGTAAATTGCAAATAAGAATTTGTCATTTCTTTTAAACGATGAATTTGAGAAATGAGGGAATCAAAAACTTTTTCATCCTGGAATCCTTTTTTACGTGATTGCTCCTGAAGATATTCGATATTGAGGAGAAGAGAATTTAGGGGGTTTCTAATTTCATGAGCAATTTGAGCACTCATGCGGCCAATGGTAGCAAGCCTTTCTGATCTCGAAAGAAACTGAAGATGAATATTTTGTTGCTGAATATCATGGTAGGCCTCTTTTAATTTTTGTTTTTGAATAAGAAGAGCTTGATCTCGTTGTTTGAGAGAAAATGACATTTTATTAATTTCACGGGCAAGCTCTGCTAATTCACCCCTCATTTTATTTTTGTCATCCTGAGCCCAGGGCGAAGGATCTCCTCCCTTTGAAATATTTCTTACTCTTTGTATAAGTTGTTCAATAGGTTTAAGCGCTTTATAGGAAAAGAAAATAGGTATCAATGAAAACAGGCATACAAAAATAACCCCATAATAATGAAGTGAAGCAGTGCTTTGAGTTTTTTGTTGGATAGAGACTATCTTTTTTTGTGCTTCTAAATCAATGAGTTCATATAAGGTGGTTGTATTCTGCTTCCATTTAAATTTTTCTACGAAAAGTTGATCTTTGTCTTCTTTTAATTTTTTAAATTGAGAATGACTTAGGTGATTTATAATTTGATCTTGAAGATCAAAATATTTTTTGAGTGAGAGTTCTATTGTTTGAAAAAGCTCTAAAGTTTGTGTGTCGGAAGTTGCATGTTTTAAAGAGGTTTCTAACAACTGGATGTTTTCGTGAGCCTTTGTTCGAAATTCTTCATCCATTTTTTCAACATTTTCCATATTGTGAAGTATTTCTGTTTTAAGGGAGTTGATTGATTGCAGTAGGGGTTGAAATTGAGAGTTAAAAACCTCTAGATTTTGATGAAGAGATTTAAATTGGTAGATACTGTAGAAGGATACAACAGTAAAAAAGGTAAATATAACTAAGATACATGCAGTGATTTGGCTAGGAATAGACTTCGGAAAGAGGTGTGAAATCCGATGCATTTTATGTATGTGTATACGATTCTAGGTGAGTTTAGTTGTATGGTCAAATGACACTCCTGTGTCATCCCCGCCTTTATTTTGGAAGCGGGGATCCATTCCTTGAGTCTGGCTTTCTTGACAAGAAGGCTGACTTTAGATAGTTCTAGTTCAAACTTGAACAAAGGAAATTAATATGGGTGTACCTAAGTATAGAACTTCAAAAAGTCGTCAAAGAAAGAGACGAACACATCAAAAATTGACGAAACCTAATCTCAATAATTGTCCAAAATGCCATGAGCCTGTAGAGTGGCATCATGTTTGCCCTTCATGTGGTTATTATAAGGGCGTCGAGGTTTTACCAATAGAAGAGATCTAAATGAGAATCGCTCTTGATGTCATGGGGGGTGACTATGCTCCTCATATCAATGTGAAGGGTGCTGTTCTCGCGAAAAAGAAGTGGAATATTCCTATCACCTTGGTTGGGGATAGGAACAAAATTCTTAAACAACTTCAAAGAAACAAAATTTCACCAGACAGTTTCGAAATTGTTCATGCCTCTGATGCTATTGGAATGCATGATTCTATTGCTAGTGTCAAAAGTAGAAAAGACGCTTCTATTAATGTAGCCTTTGAGCTGTTAAAAGAAAAAAAAGTAGATGCTGTGGTCAGTCCTGGCCATTCTGGAGCCTTTATGGCATCAGCTCTTTTGACGGTTGGTAGAATTCCTGGAATTTTGCGACCTGCTATTACAGGGCTTATTCCTTCTTTAGGTAGTGAAGTTGTAATGCTAGATATCGGGGCCAATGTGGATTGTAAGCCATCTCATCTGATTCAGTTTGCTATGATGGGCTCTGTTTATAGTCGACTTGTTCGTGGAATTCCAAATCCAAAAATTGGACTTTTAAGTAATGGAACAGAGGAAACCAAGGGGAATGAACTGATTCGAACAGTTCATGAACAATTAAAGAATAAAAATTTTAATTATGTTGGTTTTGTTGAAAGCAAAGATGTTTTTAAAAATAAAGTGGATGTTGTTGTGTGTGATGGGTTTGATGGTAATCTTTTTTTAAAAACTGCTGAAAGTGTTTTAAGTACGGCTTTGACGTTATTTCGCACAGAAATCGAGCGCTCTTTTTTATCTAAAGCAAGTTTTTATTTGTTTGCTCTCTGTGCAAGGTCTGCTTTTCAAAAAATCAGACGTAGGTTTGATTATGCAGAATATGGTGCGGCTCCACTTCTTGGAATGAATGGTCTTGGTTTTGTATGCCACGGTGCTTCAAGTGCTTCTGCTATTAGTAATGCCTTGAAAACTGCATCTCTTTCCGTAGAGAGTGGTTTTTTAAGGGAGCTTAATGAAGAAATCAGAAAAATGGATGTTGTAGAATAGGTTGTTGCGATGAGCGACGGGTCCTGGAAGGGTTCGAGCAGTTATTTCTAAAACCCGCGTCAAATTTCCCTGCGAGAAATTTGCGCTCTCCTCTCGCCCTCGCTCTTTTTGCTTCGCAAAAAGCCATGCCCGCTTCGGTCTGCGAAAGGTTT
>CAYJUJ010000163.1:0-4025 GCA_964373325.1 uncultured bacterium | reverse complement strand
TTTTTGGGTTTTTTAGGCTTAGTTGGGGTTGTTCCCAACTTCTCAACATATTGATACTTATCAATATCAAATCCATACTTCGCCATATAACCATCTGTCTTTAATACGATTTGAATGGTATCCCCTTCTACTTCTTCGCTCGAAAAAGGCTCTAAAGTTCCGTCATAGGAGGCAACAATTTCTCCATTTTTATCTTTGATATGAACAAAGTCATAACTCCCTTCCACATCAAATTTACTAAAATGAACTCGCATCTTAATGGCCCCCGGGTGCGTAATAGTAAAAGTATACTCTTTGTTATTCTCATAGGGGTGAGCTGAGGAAAGGGAATGTTCTTTATCGACCCATAATTTAGGATCTGTTGGTTGAGGTCTTGGAGGTTTTGTATTTGTAAGCGCATTATAAGTATTCACTCTTCCCCAAATCATCTTACGCTTGAGTTTTGCTATATACTCTGATGTTTCAAAAATACGTGCCTTTAACTCTGCAAGGGTCATAGTTGGGTTTTCCCCTAAAATAAGAGCCGCTAAACCTGCCACATGAGGTGTAGCCATCGATGTACCACTCATATACCCATATTTATTATTAGGTGTTGTGCTATAAATAGAAACGCCCGGTGCTGCTACATGAACTGTTTTTTGCCCATAATTTGAAAAACTTGCTAGTTGATCTTTATTATCAGTTGCAGCAACAGAAATCACATTATCACTTTTATAGTTAGAAGGATAATGAGGATTTTTATCATTGTTTCCACGATTATTACCCGCTGCAGCTACAAATAAAATCCCGGCTTTGTTAGCTTCTTCAATAACATCTGCTAAGGCTTGAGAAAACCCACCACCACCCCAACTGTTATTCATAGCATGAGCTTTACGTTTAGTAGCATAGTCAATAGCTTTGACTGCATCAGCAAGGGTTCCACTACCACCAGCGCCTAAAAATTTCACGGGAATAATAGAAACTTTCCAGTTAACACCCACAACCCCTACTTGATTATTTCCAATAGCTCCAATGGTTCCAGAAACGTGCGTTCCATGACTGTGATCATCCATCGGATCATTTGTTTTCCCGACAAAATTCCAACCAATAACATCATCTATATAACCGTTGCCATCATTATCAACCTTATCATCTTCTTTATGTTTAATATTGCCTTCTGCATCGGTGTATTCACCTACTTCTCCATCATTTTTAGCAATATTAGTTGCCAAATCCTCATGTTTGTAATCAACACCTGTATCAATAACAGCAACCTTAATTTCATGACTACCAGTTCCTATAACCCAGGCTTGAACAGCATCCATATCACTACCCGCTGTTCCCTCCTGTCCATTTCCATCCTTCTGACCTGTGTTATGAAGCCCCCATAGTTTTGAAAACTCTGGATCAGTAATCATCTCAGATTCTTGAGGCACCACTCCTATACTATATATATAGTTAGGTTCTGCGTACTCAATTTGTGGCAAAGACTTAACCTTTGTAAGAAGAGTACTCATTTCAACACTTGTAGGATATTTAAGGTGATAAAGATTCAATGTTGTGCTTAGAGTTTCTACATTAAAAGCTCTAAGCACAGCCAAAGTATTAACCGAAGCTTCCCGTTTAAGCTTAACTATAATTTCTCCTGGAACGTACGGATTGCTTAAATCCACAGCAGCTTTTCCATGCCAATCCGAATAGAGAATTAAGAAAGAGAAAAGAGCAAGTACCGAAGTCAAAAACAGCTTAGAAACTTTAGGCATAAAAGTCCCCCCTTCAAGCCACAAAGGCCTGCTATTTGACTACCTGTAATGCTTTGGAAAACCTTATCTTCGGTGAGTTTATCGCCTTACTATAGAGAATCTTAACAAGATCTTAATAAAGGTGCAATGAAAATTTTACATAGTATTATTGCAAAATAAAATATATTCGGTTAATAAAAGATTTCATGAAAACAGAGATGCTTTTTTTCTTTTATGGTTCCCTTTGTCGAGGAGAAAAAAATTTTCTAAAATATTCTTCTTCTGCAACAATGATAATTCCAGCTTATACTTTTGGAGATTTATATCTCGGGGAACATGGCTACCCCATCATGATTATTCATAATCAAGCAAAATCCAAAGTGTATGGAGAAGTTTTTAAATTTAACTATGATGAAAAAATACTCAAATCTCTCGATGAACTGGAATGTTTTTATGAAGAAGAGCACCCTTCTAACCATTATATAAGATCACAAATCACTGCTTATGATTCCTCCGACAATACAACTTATCAGGTATGGACATATCTTTGCCCTCCTACTAAAAAAAATAAAATTATAACTCAGGCACAAAAAATTGCAGATGGACGATGGAAAAGTGCTTAACAACTCGATTTTATTAATATTTCGTAAAGTATATTAACACTTCTATTTTTTGTGCATATTTAGATACATAACGGGATTTTGAAAATGAATGTCAATATTTGTCCACATTATAAACAAAGTTCCTTATCTCTTGTTAAAGTTCTTACCTGTCATTATTAATTTAAGTATATGAAATAATTTGATTTTTAAATTGGGCTTGATTTCTGGCATGATGTTTGCTACACATCTCAGCTGTAAAATCCACACAGAAGCTTTTTTCTAAGAACACCTTCTGTCAAATTTTACACAACACAACGATACCTTATGGAAATCGGCCCTGGCATCCCCGCTAGGGCCGATTTCTTTTTACCGCATTTTTTTTGAAAATCTTTATAAAGAAAAGGGTTGTCCAAAAATAATCTTTCTAAACTGAGCCACTGCAAAATGCTGCCCCCATTTCCACAGGTCAGTCATTGCAAACACAAACGAAGAATTCAGTTGTAATACAAAGAGATCCCTCATTGACACTCGGGATGACATGCATTTTACTTTTTTTGCTGAAGGATATGTCATTTTTTTTCTTGCAAGATGAATTATTTGACTTAATATAATAATTAGTTGGTGGTATTTAACAAAAAACTTTCCTAAAGGAGGAAAAGTAAAAATGGCAAAGAAAAGAAAAATTATGAAAAAGAAAAAAACCAAGAAGCATAAAAAGAAAAAAAAGAAAAGATAGCTTCTTTGGTCTAGCTTTACAAAAGGCCGCTTTTTAAAGAGCGGCCTTTTTATTTCTAGCAGGATGTTAAAAAAGCCCGCTATTAACAAATGAAAAAGCTATTTAAAAATCCTCTTATGTAGCCATTGACAAGCCAGTTTTTACTATGCTACGACCACAGTCACCACAGTTTAAAAAAGGAGAAGGCTATGACGATAATGCAAAAAGATGATGTTAAAAACGTACCATTAGAAGATTTAGTCCATTCCAAACTTGAAACCTTCTTAGATCAAACGGAAGGCGTTCCATTAGATAGTCTTTATAGTACAATCATTCAAACCGTCGAAAAGCCCCTTATTAGGCTAGTACTGCGCAAAACTCGAGGCAACCAAGTAAAAGCATCAAAAATTTTAGGGATCAATAGAAATACACTACGTAAGAAAATCAACGTACTTAATATTCAGGTAAAAAAGTCATAAATCTCTTGAACTCACTTTCTGAGGCATCGTTTCTTGTAGAAAAGAAACTGTGAATAATTGTAACTCTTTTAAAGTCAGGCATTTAGAATTAAATCCTTTTTTCTTCAGCATTCGACGTAGCTCTTTCTTGATTATTGATTGAGGAAGGCCAGTCAGCTTCACCACTTCGTTAAAAAGACTCTCTCCCATTTTGTCTCCCTTCTAACGAAATACCTATTTTAAAAACTGACTACGGATAGATTGTCTACAATCATTTCCCCTTTGACAAGTGTTTCTTCAAATTCTTTTTGAGGATCGGAATCAATGACAATTCCTCCTCCAACTGAAAAAAAGTTTTTATCACCTTTTCTTATTAATGTTCTGATAGCTATATTGAAGTCAAGATGCCCTCTAAAATCAATGAACCCAAGACTACCTGTATAAACTCCTCGACGGACGGGCTCCAATTCTTCTATAATCTCTTGCGCTCTTTTTTTAGGTGCTCCTGTAATAGAACCACCAGGAAATG
>CAYJUJ010000162.1:2747-4043 GCA_964373325.1 uncultured bacterium | reverse complement strand
CCAATACCCTCTCCCGCTGTAGGTGGCAGCCCATATTCGAGGGCTCGAACATAATCTTCATCAACTTCTCCCACTCCTTCTCTTTTTTCTTTCACTTGATCTTCAAAACGTTTTTTCTGATCGATGGGGTCGTTCAACTCAGAAAAAGCATTGGCGATTTCTCTTCCACAAATATAGAGCTCAAAGCGATCTACAAAACCGGGATCTTTATCATTCCGACGAGAAAGTGGAGAAACTTCAATAGGATATTGTGTAATAAAAGTAGGCTGCCAAAGATTTTGTTCCACACAGTTTTCAAAAATATCTATCAAAAGATCTCCCTTGGATGGATTTGAGTTACTCGGCTCTACACCTTTTTCTTTAAGAAATTGAAACATCCTATCTTTACTTTCTAAAACAGAGTTAGAAATTTTGGCGTACTGTGAAACAGCCCCTTTGACTGTAAGCTTTTTAAAAGGTGGTTTAAAATCAACTTGCTTTTCCCCATATGTCAATTGATAGGAACCATGAACATGTTTGACTAGGGAAGAAAGAAGTTCTTCTGTTAAATCCATCAAATCTTCATAAGTGGCATAGGCTTGATAAAACTCAAGCATTGTAAATTCAGGGTTATGTTTCATGGAGAGCCCCTCATTTCTAAAATTGCGGTTCAGTTCAAAAACCCGATCAAGTCCACCTACAACAAGTCTTTTAAGATAAAGCTCTGGAGCAATTCGTAAATATAATTTCATATCAAGTGCATTGTGGTGCGTTATAAAAGGTTTGGCAGCGGCCCCCCCAAAAATAGGTTGCATCATGGGTGTTTCTACTTCCATAAAATCTTTTTTTTCAAAAAAATCTCTCATAAAAGAAACTGTTTTTGCTCTTATCTTAAATTTTTCACGAACCTCTGGATTCATGAAAAGATCTACATATCTTTGCCGATAGCGAAGCTCTACATCAGTCATTCCATGAAATTTTTCTGGTAATGGCAAAAGAGACTTCACTAAAATTTTGAAAGAAGTTACTTTTAAAGTAAGTTCTCCTGTTTTAGTTTTAAAAAGCTCTCCTCTAACACCAATAATATCGCCAATATCAAGAAGCTCGAATTCTTTAAAATCATCTTTGTTTAAAACTTGATTTCCTGCATAGAGTTGAAAACGCCCGCTTCGATCTTGAAGGCTTAAAAAAGCTGACTTTCCAAAACTACGAATGGCTAAAACTCGCCCCCCCAAAGAAAAAACTTTTTTCTCTTTTTCTAAAGAAGATGCTTCTTGATTGGTATAGTTTGTGGGTAACTCGTCGGCTAAATTCTCT
>CAYJUJ010000162.1:1229-2737 GCA_964373325.1 uncultured bacterium | reverse complement strand
TCATTAGGATAAGGGTTTCTTTTTTTCCGAATTTCTTCTAGTTTTTTGAGCCTCTGCTCTTTATATATATCCACTAGAGGAGAAACTAACAAAAAAGCATTCTACTGTCACGCGAGCTTATTCTATTTTCTAGCGCGAAACCATCCTTTAAACCTGTCTACAATACTACGCCCTTCACGAGGAGCTTCATCTCGGTGTACTTCACCTGTGGCGTTACCAACACGAACAGTTTCACTACCACGTCTAGCACCATGATCAAAGTTTTCTCCAATTCCTGGAATTCTTCCTAAGCGAGTGATTTCATAAGAAACATGTTCTGGCCCTTGGGCTGGAAATACTACACGAGAAGTTATTTTTGAGGTTATCATTTCATAGCCTGCAGCCCTACAAACTTCTTTCAAGGCAAGCATTTTTTCTCTATCCACAACAACACGAAGACGAACATCTTGTCTTTCTATCATCGATTTAAGGATTTTGACCAAAAGCTCTCTTCCTGAACGTGCCACAACACTCTCGGAGTCTGCTTCATAAAATGAAGAAGGAGATAAAAGAAATTCGACAAAACGCTCAGCAACTTCAATAGGGTTGGTGCGCTCAGCAATAAATCCACCAGTGTAGCCTTCTCCCTGGGGCAGCCTTTCACAAAACAATTTAAGAACTTTAAAGTTTCCATTAAAACCCAACTTTCCAGATAGTAACTCTTTTATTTGATTAAGAGATGGATTGAGTTTAAGAAGTGAATCAAAGTTTTGATAAACTATTTCTGCCGCAACGCTTTCAAACTCTGCAGCTGAAACTGGAGTAAAAGTAGCAATCCGCACCCATTCAGAAACACTTGTAGCTCTCTCAAAAACTTGAGGTGCCACAGCTCTTTGAAGATCTATAACAAGCGCTGCAGTTTGAGCATTGCGCATTGCTTCTCTTGAAAACCGAAGTGGCATTTCAAGAAAAAGCCGAACTGCCTCTGCATCTGGATTGAGTGCAAAAAATGAATCTGCCGTTTGAGTCATGTTAGAAAATATCACTTGTGCAAATTCGATTTGAACTGGAAGGGGAGTTAAGTCCTTAAATCTCCAGACGCTTTCAGCAGGATCAAAATAAACAAGATAATCCGTGGTACTATCAAAGCGACTCCTATTCATTGGAAACGGAGCAGGCGTTCCTGCGTCATCAGCAAGTGCTGCTCCTGAAAACAATAGACTCATTAAAACCAATAAGAATTTTAAATTTTTAAACATTTTTTCCTCCAATTTTTCACCCTCTCCTCTGTCCTCTCCCATCAAGGGAGAGGAAGAATAAGGAATGGTCTCAATAATAGGAAGCAAGATCTGTACCACATTCTTAACAAAAATTAAAGTAGTAAATTCAACACGTTATAAAAGACAGTCTTTTCAAAGACTGTCTTTGAAGGGACAACCTTGGGGACAGAAGTGACGAAAAACGCTCTTTTTACGAAAAAAGGGTTTGTTGGGTAGAATTGTCTTCTTTTGATTTCTTAGAAGATTCTC
>CAYJUJ010000162.1:0-1129 GCA_964373325.1 uncultured bacterium | reverse complement strand
GAAAAAAGGGTTTGTTGGGTAGAATTGTCTTCTTTTGATTTCTTAGAAGATTCTCGAGAGTGGAGTTTAAGACCACGAAGTACCACTTCTGCTCGCTCTAATAAAGAAGGTGGCAGCCCTGCAAGTTTTGCTACATCAATTCCAAAGCTAGCACTCAAAGCCCCTGGTTTTAGCTTTCTTAAAAAAGTAATTTGATCGTTTTCTCTTAATGTAGCCACATGATAGTTTTTAATGTTTTTTTTCTGCTCCTCTAAAACCGTTAATTCATGATAATGCGTTGCAAAAAGAGTTAAACTTTTTATGTTATCAGAAATATACTCTGCAATAGCCCACGCAAGACTGACCCCATCAAAAGTGCTCGTGCCCCGCCCAATTTCATCAAGAACAATAAAACTTTTTGAAGTGGCCTCTTTTAAAATAAGAGATGTCTCTTTCATTTCAACCATAAACGTACTATCACCCAAAGCAATATCATCATGAGCTCCAATGCGCGTAAAAATTCGATCAACAAGTGGTAAACAGGCTTCTTTTGCTGGAACAAAAGAACCGACCTGCATCATAAGAATGCTTAAAGCAACTTGGCGCATCATGGTTGATTTACCTGCCATATTGGGGCCTGTGATCAAATGAAGCTCTCCTTCATTCATCACCACATCATTTGGAATAAAAGAAGTCTCTCGCTCAACTACTGGGTGTCTACTTTGTTTTAGAAAAAGTTTTTCGGATGAAATTTCTGGTTTTACATAGTGATAAACTGTGGCCGCTTCACTTAAAGAGCAATAAACATCAAGCTCTGCTATCCTTTGTGAAATTTTTCGAAGTTGTAACGTCCAAGAAAGAATTTTTTTACGCAATTCTAAAAATAATTCTTTTTCCAAATTTTTTCTTTTATCTTGAGCGGTGAGTATTTTTGATTCATGGTTTTTTAATTCTTCTGTAATAAACCGCTCAGCTTGGGTGAGAGTTTGGGATCGACGATAGTGCGGTGGCACTTTTGATAAGTGCGATTTAGTAACCTCAATATAATATCCAAAAATACCGTTATAACGAACTTTGAGGGTTGTGATACCAGTCGCTTCTTTTTCTTTTTGCTCATATTGAGCAAGCCAGTTTTTCCCCTCCCTACTTA
>CAYJUJ010000161.1:0-4059 GCA_964373325.1 uncultured bacterium | reverse complement strand
TCCATGCCTGTCCCCAACGCGGGCCCAGGGCGAAGCTCTGGGTAAACTCCGTCAGGGATCTATCATAGCCTGAAAACTGTGATATTCCTTTGAAATAGCCTATCCAACTACCGTTTTTAGTGAAAGTAAGCGTTCGTGCACCCTTTGCATCATGCCAAATCCACTTTTTGTCGCTCTGAAGAAGCCCTAAACCCCTATCAGAACAAAACCAAATATTGTTTTCTAAATCAAAAGCGATCGATTTAAAATGAGCCTGTGGTATTTTAAACTCTTCTGATAGAGAAGACCACGTTTCATTTTCTTTGTTGTAAGAAAGAATTCTTTGTGAGGTTAAAATCCATATTTTCAGTGAATCTGTTCGATCAAGAGCGAGATATTGGATGGATTCGCCTTCTTTAAGGAAATTTTTAGTTTCTGTCCAGGTTCTTTTCATTCTGTCTAGTTTAAAGACTTGCTTGTCAAAACTAACCCAATAAATGTTTGGTTCATTATCAATTAAAATTCTTGTTTTAGTATCAGCTGAAAGCTTTAGTGATTCTGGTTGTTTGTAGTAAGTAAAAGTTTTGCTATTGGAGTTATATTCAAAAACCCCTCCTGCATTAATTCCTAAAATAAGAAGTTTTGGATTTTTAGGGTGAATGTGAAAATCATGAAGTTCATAGCCCCATACAGGAGTTCCTGGATGGGCAAAAAATGGGCAAAACAAAATTAATAAAAAAACCAAGTAAACTCGCATACATCCACTATACATTTCTCATCCTTTTTGACAAGAAAGCACATGCAGAGTACTAAACAGGCAATGAAAAAAGCGGTTATTTTACTCAGTGGCGGTTTAGATTCCGCTACTACTTTAGTGATAGCCCTTCGTCATGGCTATGACTGCTACGCTCTTAGTTTTGATTATGGGCAAAGACATGTTTTTGAATTGGGAAAAGCAAAAAAATTATCCCAACTTTTTAAGGTTTCTGAACATAAGATTATCAAAATTGATTTAAGAGCTTTTGGCTCTTCTGCTCTTACTTCTTCTATTGTAGTTCCTAAGGGTAGATCTCAAGAAGAAATAGGAGAGGGTATTCCAATTACCTATGTTCCTGCTCGAAATACTATTTTCCTCTCCTATGCTTTAGCTTGGGCGGAGGTTTTGAAAGCAAATACTATTTTTATAGGAGTTAATGCACTTGATTACAGTGGTTATCCTGATTGTCGCCCACAATATATTGAAGCCTATGAAAAAATGGCACATCTTGCGACAAAAACTGGCGCACAAGGCTCGAAAATTCAAATTAAAACTCCTCTTATTCATCTTACGAAAGCTGAAATTATTAAAAAAGGTTTTCAACTTGGGCTCGATTTTTCTTTAACTCATAGTTGTTATGATCCGAGCGAGAAGGGTTATCCTTGTCAGATGTGCGATAGCTGTTTACTGCGCAAAAAAGGTTTTGAAGAGGCTCAAATGGTTGATCCAATTTTGGTTGTTAGAGAAGAGTGAGGTAGATTTTTAATTTCTTCGATTGTTACCCATTTCCATTTGTGTTGAGCTTTTTCTTTTCCTAAGAGTTTAGAAGCAAATAAAGAAAGTTTTATTCTTCGATAGGTAATATGATGTGTTACATCGCCTATTTTTTTTCCAAAATGAATTGCAAGTCCATATTTTTTTTGAAAAATGCTTTGATCTTTTTTTTCAACCTCTGGGAAAATCCATAAATCATTTAAAATTTTTGAGTTCTTTTGTTGTGTCAAAAGATATTTGTCATTCTTTTTGATAATAGCTACGTATTTTTGAATTTTTTCTGTTTTTCTCTTTTTTACTTTAGATGGAAGCTGGTCTTGGGTTTTTGTTTTAAAAGCATAGCAAAACTTTTGAGTAGGGCATAAAGAGCATTGTGGATTTTGAGGAGTGCAGAGAGTGGCTCCAAGTTCCATCATGGCTTGGTTAAAGTCAGAGGGGTCCAGATTGGATAAAAGATTTTCAAGTATTTTTTGCATTTTTTCTCTTGTTTCTTTTTGTGCTGGGTTTTGAGTCATGCCGTAGAGTCGAGAAATAACACGAATGACATTGCCATCGATCACAACATAAGGTTTTTTAAAGGCAATGCTAAGTATTGCACTTGCTGTGTAATCTCCTATGCCAGAGATTTTTCTCATTTCTTCCCACGTTTCAGGAAATTGCCCCTTCCATTGTGTTTGAATAAGAAGGGCTCCTTTTCTAAGATTGCTGGCGCGCCTGTAATATCCAAGCCCCGACCAATATTTCAGAACTTCTTCTTCAGAGGCCAGGCTTAAACTTTTGATAGTAGGAAATGTTTTAATAAATTCAAGATAATAGGGGATGACTTTTTTAACTTGGGTTTGCTGAAGCATAGTTTCTGAAACCCAAATATAATATGGGTTTGTTGTTTTTCTCCATGGAAGATCTCTTTTGTGTTTTTGATACCATGAAACAAGAATTTGGCTTTTCATGGCCAAAAGGTTAGCATAATGACCGTGAAACAGCACGGTTTATCAGTATGAATAAAAAATTCTTGCTATTTTCAAGGGGGTCTAATAAAAGATGCTTTCATGAAAATAAAAAATGTATTTTTTGCCTTTCTTTTTCTGATAAGTATAAAAGCTTATGGTAATGATCTTCAAGCCTCGCAATTAGAAGAAAGGATTCTACAAGATAGAAAGTTAGATTTTTCCTTTCAAGATGAACGATTTCAATTTGGTATCACTTCAAGAAAAGGGCATTTTTCGAAAAGGCAAGGAAAGCTTTTCCTCATTTGTCATAGAGATGCAGAAGGAATTCGTGGAGATCTTATTTTTAATTATGTTGTTAAACCGCCAGAAGGTAAGGGAAAAAGAGCTGTTCGAAAAGATGTTCTTGTTGCTCAAAACTTAAGACTTGAAGTTTCATCTTCTGTATCTTTAGTTGTGGATTTAAGTAAAGCTATTTTCCATTGGGAATATATTGCACCAGAGACCCATCCCTTATTAAATTCTATTGAAAGACTTGAAGCCGAGAATCTTCAAAAGATAACATGGTTTTGGATATTTGAGTGGCTTGAAACTGTCGGTGCCGCCTATTCTAGAGAGAATGTACTTCTCACTCATTTTTATATCGCCATAGATTGACTTCATCCTCAAAGAAAGAATCCTTGCATAAAGCTATGTATTTGATATTATTCAAGAAGTGGTTGTGTGTTGTGCAGTGAACTAAGAAGTGCAGAATTTCAAAAGGGGGAAATCATGAATTTAACTAAATGCTGTAAGACATATCCAGACGTGGGAGTGCTCATTTTGAGGTTGGTCTTGGGTTTTACCTTTTTCATGCATGGTTCACAAAAGCTTTTTGGTCTATTCGGTGGTGGTGGTATTAATTCTGTTATTGGTTTTTTAACTCAGCTTGATTTTCCAGCACCTATCTTTTTTGCTTATCTTTTAGCATGTGGTGAGTTTTTTGGTGGAGTATGCTTGTTCTTTGGTCTTTTTACTCGGTTTTTCGCTCTGGTAATTTCTTTTATTACGGTTGTTGCCATTTGGAAGGTACATTGGGCAGCAGGCTTTTTTGGCCCTGCAGGGTTTGAGTTTCCGCTTTCTCTTTTAGCTGCTGCGTTAGCTCTCTTTTTTACTGGATGTACAAAGTGGGGATTTGATTGTACGTCTGTAGTTAAGAATCTTTGTAAGAAATAAAGAAACGGTTGTGATTGGGGTCAGACTGACAGTCTGGCCCCTTTTTAGTTACTATGAAAGTTTCTATTCTTTTTTGTTCTTTATTTGCAGGTTTATATCTATTTTGCACTCCTGCCTTTTCAGCACAAAGTTCTTGTAAAGCCCAATTAAAAAAACCTTTATTAGAAGCATCTTATTTTCAAATTCAATTTGATATTCAAGGGGGAGAAGAGTGCATTGTGGAAGTACCAATAGCAAAGGGAGATATTTTTGACCTTTCAGAGGCTGTAGCCTTTGTCTTTGATATTAAAGGAGAAAAAGATGTTCAAGAATTTATGATGGGTTTTCACTTTGATGGACAGACCAAATATGTGAGTAACATTATTGAATACCTTCCCTTAAGTGTTG
>CAYJUJ010000160.1:0-4069 GCA_964373325.1 uncultured bacterium | reverse complement strand
AAAAGATGTGACCGATGTGTATGAAATGAGCATAGGAACCCAAGGTGGGGTTATTTCTTCTCGTACTATTCAATTGAGAGTGGCGGTGAATGCTTTAGACGTTACATATCCTGTTTCTGTTGTGAGTGTGAAGTGGACAATTCAAGCGTTAGGTAGTAATGGACGTCCAACTCCAACACCGCTAGAAGAGCCAAGAGCAAGAGATAGAAGAGATTCTTCTTTAAAACTTAAAAAATTAAGTCAAGAAGAACAAAATGCATTAGATCGACTCGTTGAAATTTTAGATCTAGGAGCTGATAGTGCTGGGGCTGTTGTTGAACTAGATGCAAAAAAAGCCCATCTCCTCATGACCCTCTTCGGTGATAAAAAAACAGAACGTCAGCAAAAAGAATTACTCTCTAAACTTGCAAAATCAGCAGTAGATAAAGACCCATTTGATCCTGAGAGATCTTCTGAAGCATCTATTGCTGATACAGATCTGGTTCAAATACTTTTAACTAAGTTTGACTATGATCGTGATGAGCAAGTTTTAAAACTTATGGAACTTAATCGAGCACTTGAAGTATTTAAGACTAAAACTCTTAACCCTTCCACCCTTGCAGTCAACGTACTGAGTGACGATAGGGGCGACGATAGCGAATGGTATTATTTTACGGTTCTTGATCGTGACTATACCACTAGAGTACCCCGCACAGTTTCTGTGCTTGTACTTAGAACCGTTTATCCTGAGTAGTTGATACCAAGGAGGAGCTATGAAAAAAGTACTTTTATTGGTGTTAATGTTATTTGTTTTCAACATTGTGTATGCCGAAACATTCACAATTAAAGCGAAACTTCAGGATAGTGGCGACGTTTTCAAAGAAAATCTAGAAGAATTTCAAGATGAAGGATGGAGAAAAGCCAATGAAGACGAAGATGAATATGGATACATCTATGAAAAAGAAGAAACTGTAGAAAAACTTCCCTGGGGAGTATCAGTTGGTTATTACAATGTGAGCATCTCTAAGGATGGAGAAGTTTCTATTGATTACTCCGCTGGTGATGCTGATTACGTAGCTAGTACAAGCATTAAACTTCCAAAAAAAGATAAAAAATTTGTTATTCCAGATGAACCCTATGTATTAGAATTAAATGCTGGCGACCAAACAGGGGGTTGGTGGAACATGAACGGGAAAATTGAAATAAGTATTAAACCTTAATTTATTTAAGGAAGTTGCGGTGAGTGAAAATTTGCGGGTCCTGCCGCCTCTGGGTTCCCTCCACATCTCGTGCTCGCCATTAGGCTGCGCGCGAGTGTGGCTTGCCCACCGGCGTCACCCCCAAATTTTCACTCACCGCGATGGATGCTTCCTCTCCAAGGGCAAGGAGGCACCTCATCGCAATAACCTTTTATTTAAGATTCTTGCTTAGTGCTTGGGATAAGAGAAATAGCTCTTCTGCTTTTTCTGCATCTTTAAAAGCAAGCCCATTCCAAAGAGTTTTTTTCTCTAAAACTCGCCTATTGTGCGGCCTATATGAATTTTCGTATTGCGCCCCTAAAGGCCCTACTTTTTCTCCCAAAATACCCAGAAATAATCTCATAAGATTACCATCATCTGGAAAGATTTGAAGAAGCCGCCACAATACAGCCCCTAGCTTCGTATAAGTGTAAAGAAAGAGCGTTGTTTCAAGGCCGGTCGAGGTACTGGTTGGATAATATTTTTTAACCTCTTCTATCGCGTTATAAACTTTGGCAAGATCGGAGTGAACTAACAAAACCTGTTCACCCTCATTCATTCTATCTACTAAATCTGACAAAGTTTTTTTATCATAGGGTGCCATTCTAAAAAGCCCCTCACCTCTTAATGTCAGAAGCTTGTGTTCTGGATCTAAAACATAATCATGAATAATAATATCAACAGCTTCGCTAAACATTCGTGGATTCAGCTCAACTAAAATATTTCTTTGTGGGCTCAAACCAATTTTTACAAATTGATTCAGCGGCTCATCATCATTTTTAGGATCATCAAAAAAAGGCAAAATCCACTCTGCAAAAAACTGAACTAATTTAATAAGTTTTTTACCAAATCGAATTCCTTTAACCTCACCCCCTACTAATTCTAACTCAATAACATTATTCTCCCTTGCATAAAGCCTGGCTTCTACTTCTATAATATCCGATTTAATAACAGTTGTTTTCGTTCCCCACCAAAACTCGCTGCTAAAAATATTCCATGTAGAGCTGGAAACATATACTGTTTCTTTATATTCAGTGACAAATCTGAAAAAAAGCTGCGTGTTTTCGTTAAACTTAAAAGACATCTCTTTAACAAGAGAGCCCTCTTCTTTCTCATAAAGTTTTTTCTTCTCTTCATTATTAATGAGAGGCAAAAGCGATGCCATTAAAGTATTAAGACCTTTAAGTGTAATGGTTTGGCGGTAGTTTATTTTATTGTTTTGTTCATCTATCACACCTGAAAAGTGCGAGTAGGCAAGGCGCCTCGTTTTAAGATAGTTTTTATAACTTTCTGTAGGGTTGCCTTCTCCCAGGGCCAATTCCAAGGCAGTGTATTTTTGATCTACATCCACAACAGGGGCCAAGCTCCAGAGTTGTAATTTTTGGAGATCCGAGGCAAAGCTCAGGATGACAGATGGTTTAAACTTAAACTTGATAGAATCTTCTAAAAACTCAATATTTTTTTGCTCCACTTTTTCTACATCCCCAGCTTCTTCAGGATCTTTAAGGGGATTGTTTTGTCGCTCCAAAACATTTTCTCGCAAAACAACTTGTTCATATTTATCAGCTATAAGATTACTCAATTTTGTCTTCTCAACAAAAAACTGAAAAAGTCCAAAAACAGAACGAAGAGGCCCATGGGGACTAGCATCCTTATCGTACATCACAATTTTACTTTCACCCTCAAAGATTTCTAAGTGATGAAAAGTAACTTTTACAAAATTATCAGGAAGAACTTCAAATTGAATTGTCACTTTAAAAGGAATGCCATCTGGATAAACTTTATTATGGTAGTCTCCGCCCTGAGCCTGACGATTATAGAGTTTTACTAAATCAATTTTAACCTTGCCTAAGAACGTGATGTGATCGTCTCGCGGATTAAGAACAACATCGAACTCAGGAACTAGATCACTCCTCACATAGCGTACTAAATTAGTGAGAAGCTCCTGATTAATTCGAACAGTTGTAGTTGGAGAATCAAAAGCAAAAGAAGAAAAAGAGATGAGTACTGCTGTCATCGCAGCGTACGCAGGGATCCAGTATTTTATTTTTTTTGTCACTTATCCTCCAAATACTTTTTTACCTTTGCTCTTTTTTCTTCTAAGGCTTTTTTAAAAACGGAGTTGTCTTCCACTGTTTCCCCAATAGCAATATAAAGAGCTTCTTGAGGTGGAACATGGTTGAAATCAATACTGGGTTCTAAAGCCCAGAGCTTGGGTTTATCCATGGCTGACATATCCACGGCATCACCCTGAAAAAGCTCATCTAACTGGAGTTTTAAAAGAACAGAGCTGCCAACAAATTTAATATCTTTTTTGATGAAAAGCGCTTCCAAATGAACTTCAAAACTAGCCTCTGTTAACTCCTGCAATCTTCTTATTTCCTCAGCTGTTAAATTAATTTTATCCTGAATAAGATCACCCAAGTTTGTTTCTAAGAGAAGAATCTTAAAGAGATTTACGAAATAACTAAAATCTCGTATTTCTGGTAATTGATCTTCACCCTCTCCAAGAATAAGACTTTTAAAAAGAAGGCCAAGTCCACCTTCTCGTAAAACTTCCGGCTTAAACGTAAATTCAATAGGAAGAGGAAAAAAATAAGGAGTTTCTTCTAAAGTAGGATCTTGAAATCTCTCTAAGGAAATACGCAGGAGCGTTTTGACAGTAATATAACCATTCCTAGGATTAAAGTGAAATTCTAAAGACTTCACTGTTTTATTATTGGAAAGAGCCTTCTGTAAAGTAGAGTTAATCATTTTTTGGCTCACATAAATATTAATTTCTGGCCATAATCTTTGATTTTGTGAGTAAGCAAGTTTAAAAATAGCAAGAAAAATTGGAACTAACACAAAAT
>CAYJUJ010000159.1:2781-4080 GCA_964373325.1 uncultured bacterium | reverse complement strand
ATGATAGAAGGACAGTCCCTTACTCCTCACTGGCGGGCTGACGTGCTTCAATTTTCTCAATGGCTTCTTTTGCAAGCTCTTTTATTTCTTTATTGCTTTCGCCTTTTATTTTTTGAAGTTGAGGGATTGCTTCCTGTGCATCATTCCCAATTTCTCCAAGAGCATAAATAGCAGCGCGTCTGACTGTAAAATTTTTATCTTTTAGAGCTTGTATCAAGCTTGGTAGCGCAGGCTTAGCAGCTTTTCCCATATAGGCTAGAGAAAAAGCAATGGCACTTCTCACCTCTGCTGACTCATCATCAATTAAAACCTCCGACATAAGAGGGATGGCAAGAACTGCTTCGCTTTCAATAGATCCCAATGCCAAAGCTGCAAAACGACGAGATACAGGATTTGGATTTTTCAAAATCTTCATCAATTGAGGTACAGCTGTTTTTGCATGTCTCCTCAATTTACTTAGTGCAATAGAAGCAAATTGACATTTTATTTGATTTTGTGAAGTTAAAGCCTCTGCAAGTTGTGGAGCAACATGAGCTCCATTTTTACCAAGCTTTCCAAGAATGATGGCGGCTTTTTCTTTTCTCTCCGTATTAGGATCTGTCAGAATGGTTTTCACTAAAAGTGGGGCTGCGCTTTTGGCATGAACCCCAAGTGCCTCAAGTGTATCCACAGCAAATTTTCTCACATACAAAGCCTCATCTTTAAGAGCAAGCTCTACTAATTTTGGAATAGCTGGAACAGCCCTTGCTCCATACTCCCTTAAATCTTGAGCCGCTTTAGACCTAGCATAGGGATCATTACTTTCTAAGTCTTCGGTTAATCTATAAGCCTCTTTTGCAGGGTTTTTGACTGCCTTAGCACCCAAAACAGGCTGTGCGGTCAGTATTAAAACAAAACTTAAGAAAAAAAGAGTAGCTACCTTCATAGAATCCTCCTCTTTTTCTTCTTATCGGCTTATGAGCCTATATTATTGAATGCGGAAAGTGCCCTTTTTTCTTGTATGCAAGGGCTCTGATGGCTTGGGGCGCTCCAAATAAAGCCCACTCATAAACTGGCTATCAATAAGGGTTGATTCTAGAATCCATATGGCAGTATCAACAGGAGTCACTGGTGGCCAAAAAGAAAGAATAAGACTTTGTTTAAAGTAATCATAAAAAATATCCACAAATCTAGTAAAATTATGGCGCCCATTACCTACATCATAACTAAACAAGGTAATGGTTCCTGTGAGTTCTTTATTTTCATCTAAAGTAAAATTGAGAAGAATACTGGTTTGACTATTATTAGTACTTTCTTCAT
>CAYJUJ010000159.1:0-2681 GCA_964373325.1 uncultured bacterium | reverse complement strand
GCGAAAAGAAACAAAGCAAAAACAAAAAATATTTTCTTCATCACAACAATACCTCCCTTTAATAACTCAACCCTCCTTACTCTTCCTCGGGTGAGCTTCAACAGCAGAATGACAAGAAAAAAGGCATTTAGTCAATAAAAAAAGCCTAGGATATAACCTAGGCTTTTTTATTAAATTATTTTATTCGCTTATCTTATTCTAGAGCTTGACACTGTTCTAATTCAAACTCAAAGTTTCTTCTCCAACCTGCACTTCCTCTTAATTCTTTCACCTCAGGCGAATAAATAGATAATGTTAATAGTTTTCGTGTGTAGTCCTCCGCTTGAACGGAGTCAACACCATTGGGAAGGCTTACAGCGCGCACACCTCTCTCAGTCACTTTTTTTGATTCCACTCCCGAATTCACAGGCTCGGCTCTTGTGGAGCTTCTTTGACAGCTTACAACCCGTCCATCTTTTTTGGAAGCTACACATGAGAGACGCCTTGCTAATAAAACCTGTGTGGGTTTCTCTTCTCTCAAAGATTGGGTGCTATACAGAACATCAAATGTGCCATTCAGATTGGGAGCTAAAGTAAGTACTTGCAAAAAACCATCTACTGGACGACCATCTTTTGAGCAACTAAGCCCTCCAGCATAGACGATACCAGAATACACAAAAAGACTAAAAACAAAAAACACTTTTTTTATCATACGACCTCCTTTTGACTTTGAGGTAGAATTAACTAACAGGGAATGCTTAGATGTCAAGCTGTTTGACGGCTATTGATTTCTTGCCTCAAAACTGACTGTCGGTTTTTGTTACTATTCTTTCTTGAGCTCTTCTGCTCTTTGCTGAATTTCTTGAAGAGCTTGTTCTTCTATTTGATACACTGCTTCAAGAATATTAAGAAGCTCTGCTTTTTTATCTTCAGGCAAAAGTGCTAAATGCACATTGTAATCAAAGGGTTCATTATTTTCTAAAAAGCGGATCAGTTTTTCTTTGATTTTGTTATAAACTTTTTCGACTCTCTCATCAAGATCTTGTCTCGATTTCCAAACTTTTTCTCCAGAAGACGGATCCCACAATAACGCAACACCACCTTTAGAATCTGTGAGTCTTTCAATGGCATATTCAGTACTTCTGCGAACTAATTCAATTTCATCTCTTGTTGCTTCTTCAAGCTCTGGCATTGAAAGAAGAGGATCACTACAATAACACATCTCTCCAAACTGCCAGGCAGCTTGCGCTCGAAGAAGAGGGCTGTTTTCTTTGTTCCCTATCGTTTCTAGTAAATCTACAACAATAGTTTCATCACTATATTTTTCCCGAAGTTCTTTTAGAACTTCTCTAAAATGAGAAGTTTCAAGTTTGGCAATAATCTCTTGCATATTCCTTCTTGCTTCTTTAACAGCTATTGCTTCTCTAAGAGTTGCTTCATCTAGAAACTCTTCCATCTTAGGACCGGAAAATGCAGGTAAACTTACCAAAAACACACCCATAAACACTAAATTCACGATTTTTTTCATAAACCAAAACCTCCATAGCTTGTCATTGCGAGGAGTGTAACGACGAAGCAACATCATCGCGCAAGACTTATGCCATATTTTTAGGCAGGTTTCAAGCAAAAAATCACGAAAAGTGCCTGACGGTTTTCTGAAGCCAGTGAAGAAGGGCTTTGGTGGCAGGTAAATGTGTTCTTTCCCGAAGATGTGCAATACTGATACTATTTTTCAAAGGCTTGCCACAGCCCTTAAACTGATACAGGTTTTGTGATTCACTTCCTAACTCTGAAATAAAATGCCCAGGTAACACCCCACCTCCAAGCCCAGATAAAATAAGTCGCGCCACTCCTTGCACATCCATGGCGGTGGCCCTTACATTAAGAGTTAAATTTTGATGATGAAAATGATGTTTAAACCACATGCGTAATACTGGCTCGCCGCTCATGTATTCCACATACTCTAAAGACTCAAAAAATTTTTTGTCCTCCCGACTTTGGAGATCCTTCGCTTTCCGCTCAGGATGACGAACCTTCATTCTCACATAATCTTCGAGAACACATAGAGTTAAAGTTTCATTACAAACAACTTCTGTATGAATACGCTTATCAAAACCAAATCCATCGACAAAAGCGAAATCCAATTTTCCATTCAGTATGAGCTCATTCATCTCATACGCATAACCATATTTCACATCTACTTTAAGTTGAGGATGTTTTTTCAAGAACTGAGACAAAAGAGGAAGAATAATATTATTTCCAAATTCAACAGGAACTCCAATACTCACAATTCCTGAAAACTCTCTTTCAGTTCCTTTGATCTGAGCAAGTGCATTTTCAATACCATGAATGCCATGATGGCACTCATCATAAAGAAGTTAAGCAGCTTTTGATGGAATAAGACTTTGTCTCACTCGATCAAAAAGTTTCACCCCCACAGCTTCTTCTAAAGACTTCATGTGTTGACTCACTCCTGATTGAGTCAAATGCAACTCCTCTGCTGCTTTTGTCATGTTTTCTGAGCGGTAAACAGATTCAAAAAGTCTTAAGTGATTGAGGTTGAGATTATCAAGAATCATAATGAACTCCTATTAAAACTAATAATTTTTCATAATGACAATTTTATATAATATCGCTTCCAGGAATTAACAAGTTTTTTTTAACACTTGTCATTCTGAGTGAAACGAAGAATCTAGTCATAA
>CAYJUJ010000158.1:0-4080 GCA_964373325.1 uncultured bacterium | reverse complement strand
TTTTGAAACACACCTATTAAATAGTCGTTGCAATGAATAAAAATAGGGTTAAGGCTTAAGGGGCAAGGGCTTACCACTTATATCCATTGCCTTCCATTGACTTTATGCCCTTTTTTTCCTAGTATCCCTTGAGTGAATAAGCTTAAATATCCTATTGCTTTAGAGGGTTTAGGAGTTATGAGTCTTTTTTTACTCTTTACTCTTTTTAGCCTTTTATATTTACCCCCATTTATCACAACTATATGTGGAATGCTCTTATTATGGAGTGTGTGGTTTTTTAGAAATCCTAAAAGAGAACCTCTGACGGATAGTAAGAACTCAATTATTTCCCCTGCAGATGGCCAAATTGTCATGGTTGGACCATCTCAAGAGGAAACATTTTTGCAAAAGGAGATGAATAAAATTAGTATTTTCATGAACGTACTTAATGTTCATATTAATAGGGCTCCAGTAGATGCTGTTGTTGAAGACATATCTTATAAAGAAGGGAAGTTTAGAATCGCAAGCCACCACTTGGCATCTTCTGAAAATGAACAAAATGCCATGCTTTTGCGCTGGAATGGGCTGCAACTCGTTCTTGTTCAAATTGCTGGAAAAGTTGCAAGACGCATTGTTTCCTATGCTCATGTTGGTACAGAACTTAAAAGTGGAGAGGCCTTTGGTTTGATTAAATTTGGCTCCCGAGTTGATCTTTATTTACCTTCGCATATACAAATACTTGTTCAGCCTGGTCAAAAGGTAACGGGAGGCCAAACTATTTTGGCGAAAAAAAATTAGTCATGAAAGTTATCAACATCGTACATTCAGAGAACCCAAATCGGAAAGATTTAGCCATTTACTTTCTGCCCAATCTCTTTACAACGGCAAATCTTTTTTGTGGTTTTTTTTCTATTATAGCTTCTTTAAAGGGAGAGTACAGTAAAGCTGCTATTGCTCTATTTATAGCAAGTATTTTTGATTTTCTGGATGGTCGTGTAGCAAGGCTGACTAAAGCGTATTCTCGATTTGGCGAGGAATATGATTCATTAGCAGATCTTGTTTCTTTTGGGGTGGCTCCAGCAATACTGATGTATCTCTGGGCTTTAAAGCCTTATGGTCGAATTGGGTGGTTAGCAGCCTTTTTATTTTTAGCATGTGGGGCATTACGTCTTGCTCGTTTTAATGTTCAATCTCAATCTATAGAGCGTAAACATTTTCAAGGTCTTCCTATTCCCATGGCTGCTAGTGTTGTTGCTTCATCCGTATTATTATTTTTGGATTATTTTTCGGAAGGGACAAAGAATGTTTATATGCTTTCAATCACATTTCTTTTAGCTTTTTTAATGGTAAGCAATATTCATTATCGTAGTTTCAAGGATTTTGATCTAAGGAACACTCGTTCTTTCGGTGTTCTTGTTTTGGCAGTGCTTGTTCTTATTGTTTTGGCCAGTCATCCTGAATTAACACTTTTTGTCTTAATGGCTACTTATGTTAGTTCTGGACTTATTTCCTATCTTTTTAAGCTTTATAAAAAAATAAGTGTTGAGCATTCTCACTCCTCCAATAAAAAAGATATAACCGCATGAAATCTCGAAATAAGCCGTGGAATTTGGCTATTGTGGGTGCGAGCGGCCTTGTAGGCCAAGAAATTTTATCCATTTTGGATGAAAGAGATGTTTCTATTGATCATTTGTATCTTTTTGCAGGTGAGCAAAGTTCTGGTGAAGAAGTTTCATTTCGAGGTAAATCTTATTTGATCGAGGTGTTAAGACCAGAAGCGTTTGAGCGAGATATTGATGCTGCTATTTTTTCAGCAGGAAAGGATATCAGCCTTGAATTTGCCCCTATTGCTGCTTCACATGGTGTTATTGTTATTGATAATTCAAGTGCTTTTAGAATGGATAAAGACATTCCTCTTGTTGTTCCAGAAGTTAATAGTGATGATTTATCTCTTTACAAGAAAAGAAAAATTATTGCTAATCCTAATTGTTCAACAGTTCAATTAGTTATGGCTTTAAAACCATTTGAGAAGTATGGTCTTAAAAGGGTTGTTGTTTCAACTTATCAATCGGTTTCAGGTGCAGGGCGTGAAGCTATGGAAGAGTTAAGTGCACAGGTAGTTTCTATTTTAAGGAGTGATGATATTAAAAAAGAAATTTTTCCACACCAAATAGCTTTTAATTGCCTTCCTCATATTGATGCTTTTAATGATGATCTTTATTCCTTCGAAGAAATCAAAGTCATAGATGAGACGAGAAAAATATTACATAAGGATAAACTTCCTATTACGTGTACTGCTGTAAGAGTACCTACTTTTTCATCCCACTCTGAATCTGTAAATGTAGAGTTTGAGAGAGAATTTAAGTTGGAAAATATTCGACAAGAACTGGCACAGTTTAAAGGCATAACAGTACTTGATAATCCTTCTAATAATGTTTATCCTCTGAATATACAGGCAACAGGTAAGGATGATGTTTTTATAGGTCGAATTCGGAGAGATTTTTCTGTGAAATCAGGCCTTAACATGTGGGTTGTTTCGGATAATTTGAGAAAAGGGGCGGCACTCAATGCTGTTCAAATTCTTGAAATTTTGAGGACTATATGAAAAAAAAAATTGCGAGTGTTATTTTTGTATTTTTAACATGTTCTTTCTTTGCAGTTCATGCAGCAGAGAGTTCTCGGGAGCCAAAAAAACCTGAAGATGTCAAAATTGATGAATCCGAGCTTATTGTTGAGGAGGACGATGTTGTAGAATCACCTCAGTGGTATGGTTTTAGCTTCAAAATGGGTGATTATGTTCCTCCTACTACAAGAGGTGTTTTTGGAGATTTTCAAGCTAATTATGGTGGTCGAACAGGTATCTGGGGTGAGTTCACAGTTGAAGTTCAGCCAATCACATCTTGGGGTATCTTAGGTGTTCGTGGCAGTGCTGGCTACCACTATATTAGTGGAACCCAATCCAATTTTACAAATATACCTTTACAGGGGGGGGCAATCTACCATTTTAAATATAAGAGGCATCAAATTTTAGTTCCCTTTGTAGAGAGTGGATTAGGGTATTATTTGCTAGAGCAAACAAAACGTAATGCTTATACACGAGAAAGACAGGGCTATTATGGGAGTGGAGGCATTCAACTCAATTTTAATGGTTTTGAAACGAGAACAGCAGATCGGTTTGATCTTAATTATGGAATTAACAATACTTATTTAACAGTTGAATATAGACTTCTTCGAACCCCTAGCGCTGGAGTTCTAGATCTTGGTGGTGAGTTTTTTCTTGCCGGTTTTATGATGGAATTCTGAGTAGTGAAAATCAAACTAACAATAGAGTATGAGGGCACTCGATTTTCAGGGTGGCAAAGACAAGCGAGTCGACTGACTGTTCAAGAAAAAATTGAGGATGCTCTTTTTAGAATGTTTCATAAAAAAGTTGTGATCTTTGGTGCGTCTCGAACTGATGCGGGTGTTCATGCTGAGGGTCAAGTGGCTCATTTTAGTCCCCCTCAAGAATTGCCTAAGATTGATTATTCGAAAGCTCTTAACTCATTACTACCACGAGATATTCGTGTTCTCTCAGCAGAAAAAGTTTCTGATGATTTTCACGCACAAAAAAATGCTAAATCCAAACTTTATGAATATTATATTTTAAATCAGGGAAAACCCTCTGCTCTTCATCGCTCTTTTTCATGGTGGAGAGCAGAAGAAATGAATATTGAGGCTATGAATGAGGCTTCTCAATATTTAGTAGGTGAGCATGATTTTGCCTCATTTCAATCAAGTGGAAGCCAGGTTAAAACAAGCACACGCACTGTTTTAGAGGCTCATTGGAGGAGGGAAGAGGGTTTTCTTATCTTTGGGGTTAGGGGAACAGGTTTTCTTAAATACATGATTAGAAATATTGTGGGAACTATATGTCTTGTTGGATCTCATAAAATAACACCTCTTGATTTTAAAAATATTTTAGGAAAGAAAAATCGATCTCAAGCAGGCCCCACTGCACCTGCAAATGGATTAGTTTTAAAACAGATCTATTATTAAGGAAGTTGCAATGTGACGGGTCCTGAAAGGGGTCCGAACAATTATTTACAAAACCCGCGTCAA